>NZ_DAISHT010000092.1:0-13112 GCF_036822375.1 Pseudoxanthobacter sp.
ATTCAGGCCTGGCTCGAAGGCGATGCGATGAAAGTGGCAGCGCTCGGCTGATCGAGCAGGGAGGCAGGCAGATGTCGAAAGTTCTGGTCGTGACGTCGGGCAAGGGCGGTGTTGGCAAGACAACAACCACGGCCGCCCTTGGCGCCGCCCTTGCGCAGGGCGGCAAGAAGGTGGTGGTGGTCGACTTCGATGTCGGCCTGCGCAACCTCGATCTCATCATGGGCGCCGAGCGCCGGGTCGTTTATGACTTCATCAACGTCGTTCAGGGCGATGCCAAGCTCAGTCAGGCGCTGATCCGCGACAAGCGCATTGAAACGCTCTATCTGCTGCCCGCCTCGCAGACCCGCGACAAGGATGCGCTGACCGAGGAAGGCGTCGAGCGCGTCATTGAAGAGCTCAAGAAGGAATTCGACTGGATCGTGTGCGACAGCCCGGCCGGCATCGAGCGCGGCGCGACGCTCGCCATGCGCTTTGCCGACGTGGCGGTGGTCGTCACCAACCCCGAAGTCTCTTCGGTGCGCGATTCCGACCGTATCATCGGCCTGCTCGATGCCAAGACGCGCAAGGCCGAGAACGGCGAGCGCATGGAAAAGCACCTGCTCATCACCCGCTACGACCGCTCCCGCGCCGAGCGCGGCGAGATGCTGAAGATCGAGGACGTGCTGGACATCCTTTCCGTGCCGCTGGTCGGCGTGGTGCCGGAAAGCGAGGAGGTGCTGCGCGCCTCCAACCTCGGCTCGCCGGTCACGGTGCTGAGCCCGCTTTCCGCCGCCGGCCGCGCCTATGGCGATGCGGCCCGTCGCCTGCAGGGCGAGGACATTCCCATGGTCGTCGCCAGCGAGAAGCGCGGCCTGATCACGCGCCTGTTCGGCCGGAGGGCGGCATGAAGCGTTTCAACTTCTTTCGCGGCAAGCGGGTGGAGCCGGCAACGGCTGCGCGCGATCGCCTGCAGGTGCTGCTGCAGCACGAGCGTGGCGTCAACGGCGACCCGAATCTGATTCTCGTGCTGCGCGAGGAAATCCTGAAGGCCATCGGCAAGCACGTCGATATTTCGGCCGACCGGGTGCGCGTCGCCATGCGGCGCGAGGATCTGACATCGACGCTTGAGGTGGAGGTCGAACTGCCGGCCGGTCACGCTGCCCGCCGCGCCGCCTGAACGTTCCCCCGTCGCTGCCTCTCATGACCCCGCTCCGGTGCCTGTCGCCGGGGCGGGGTTTTCTTTTTCGGCGGCCCCCGGTCGTCTGGCCGCCGGCGTGCGCTGCGGTCGCCGCTTATTGCTGTTGTTTCAGGAACTGGTTCAGCAGTTGCCGGGCCTGTTCGGCGGCGCTTTGTCCCGGTGTGGCGGGCGCGGCGGGCGGCGTGCCGGCGCCGGTGTCGGGCTCAGTTGCAGGGGGCTGCGGTACCGGCTGGGGGGCAGCCTGACCGCCCAGAATGCGCAGCGCCTCGCTGACCGCCTGCCCGGTGTTGACCTTGCCGTCGGAGCCGATCAGGCCACCGATGCCGCCGGCACCCTGTCCGGGCTGTTGGGTGCCCGGCGTTGCCCCCGGTTCGGCCGTCGGTGTCTGCCCTTTTGCCAGCGCCGAGATGCTGCCGCCCAGTACCTTGAGCTGCCGCAGCGCCGCTGCCGGATCGCGCAGGATGCCCGTCACCTCCGGGTAGATGCGCGGCGAACTCCACGGTCCTTCCATGATGACGGGCACGTTGAAGCCCGCCATATCGGCACCGGAACCGCCCGCGAGGCTCGCCAGAACCTTGGGGTCGAGGCGATAGTCGATGGTGCGGGCCACGAGATCGGCCGTGCCGGAGCCGGTGACGCGGAACAAGGGCCCGCTCATCACCAGATCGTTGTTGGTGAGAATGCCGTCGTCGATGGAAAATGTGCCGGTCATCTGGCTGTAGGCGGTGGCAAGGCTGGAGCCTGCCTGCCAGCCGCTCAGGATATCGCCGGTCAGCCCGCGCATCATGCCGGGGATATCGACGTTGCGGATGCTGCCGTTGCTGAAGCGCATGGCGCCGTTGCCGTTGAGCCCGGCCACCAGATCCCGTTCGCTGCGGCCGCTCGTCGAAACATCGAAATTCATCGCCAGCCGGCCGTCGAGATAGGAGAAGCCGGCGGCATCGCCGAGGAAGGCGGCGGCGGCGAGATTGTCCATCCGGAAGCTGGCGCTGACGGTCGCCCCGCTGCGACCGGGCTCGATGGTGAGGTTGCCCGCGCCGGTGCCCTCGTAGAGGCTCATCTGTGCCAGCTTCGCCGTCAGCGTGCCGCCGTCGATGGTGGCCGTGAGGCCGGTCTTACCGATGCGGACCTGTTGCAGAAGAATGGCGTCGGCATTGATGGCCAGGCGGGCATCGAGCGTGGTGAGGCCGGAGAAGTCGATGGGGCCTTCCGACCAGCGGCCCGTTCCGCCGGCGGCCGGGGCACTGCCTGCGGCCGGGACGGGCGCGCTGCTGCCGCCGGCTGCGGGCGCTGCCGGCAGCCCGGCCGCACCCAGATAGGGCCGCAGATCCAGCACGGAAAGGCCGAGGGCCGCTTCCAGCATCGGCCGCCGGCCGCCGAAACGGATGGTGCCGCTGGCCGTACCGCGCGTGCCGTCCAGACTGAAGGTGGCCTTGTCGAAAGCGACCTGATCCGGCGTGGCATTGACGTGACCGTCGAGGCTGAACGCACCCAGCCCGCCGCCCGGCTGCAGCGGCCGCTCCAGCCACGCCATCAGGTCGCGCAGTGAGCCCGTGGAAAGCCGGCTGTTGCCGCCGGCCTGCCCGTCGATGGCGGTCTTGCCGGTAAAGCCGAAGGTGAGGCGCTTCGATGCCAGCGTCACGTCCACGGCACCGGTTTCGCCGGCCAGCAGCGGCTTGGCAGCAACGGTGCCCTGCAGACTGAACCGGTCGCCGCGCCAGTCGAGGCCGCCGTCGACGCGGACCGGCGCACTGAGGCTGGCGAAATCGGCCGTCAGATCCACATTCGTCAGCTTGTCGGCGGCCGGGTTGTCGCCAAACAGGCTCGCCAGTCCGAGGCCGCTCACCGTGCCGCCTGAAAGGGTGGCGCGGCCCTTGCCGTCCAGCGTGGAGAGCAGGGCCGGGCCCGACCAGCCGCGCGCGGCAAAGCTGGCATCGAGCCCCAGCCGGCCGGTCACCGGGGCGCTGCCGCCGGTCAGTTCGACAAGACGGGCGGCATCGATATCGCGGGCCTGTACGGTGGCGGTCAGGGCCGGAGTTGCGCCGCGCCCGTCGACGGCGATCGCGCCCGTGGCATTGGCCCCGCCGATGGTCGCCCGGGTGATGCGAGCTTCGAGCGCGCCGCCGGTAAGCGAGAGGGTGGCGGAGAGATCGCGCACGGGCACCGGCCCGGCGTCGATGGTGGCGGCGCTCAGCGCCACGTTGGCATCGAGAAGGCCGAACGGCGCCGGAATCGGCCCCGACGGCGCCGGGGCGCCGGCGCTGGCGCCGGTGGCAATGCGGCCCCCGCGCTGCGGCCGCGGCTGCGGCAGCTTCATGCCCGACGGTGTCCGGTTCGGCCAGGACAGCGGCGTCTGGCTGGCGGCCGCTTCCTCCTGCGGCGGGGCTGCCTGCCCGGCAGCCGCCGGGCTGCCGGCGGGCATCGGTCCCCGGAAGGCGGACAGGGCGAGGTTCTCAATCGCCAGCCGCACGCCGACCGCCGGCCGCTCGCGCCCCATGACGCCGCGCAGCGCGCCGCCGGCCCTGAGGCCGGTCAGGTCGATGGCAATCTCGTTGATGTCGAAATCGTCGGCGCGGATATCGGCATGGGCGGAAACCGAAAAGGCCCCGAAAGCCGGTGCCTGCGGCACGGCAATGCCGAGGCGGGCCAGCACGGCGCCGAGCGAATTGCCGCTCACTTTCGCCGTTCCCGTCAGGAGCCGCCCGGCCGAATAGGCGGTTCCGTCGGCGGCAATATTCAGCGGTCCGGAGGTGAGGGCGAGGCTGAACGGCACGTCGCCGGTGCGGCTGCGGTCGCCGGGCGCGCCAAGGCCGGCCGTCAGGCTGGTGTCGGCGCCGTTCCACAGGAAGCGGCCTTCGGCATCGGCCAGCCTGTCGCCCGCAGGGGCGGTGAGCGTCAGGTCGATGGCGGTCAGATCCTCGCGGATGCCGCGGCTGTCGTCGCGCACGCTCACTTCGCCGTCGACCACCTGCACGGTGCCGAGCGGCAGCGCGGCAAAGGCGGCCAGCGGTGTCTGCTCGGCGCCGGGCGCGGCGGGAATGTGGCCATCGGGTGCGGCGGCACCCGTCGGGTTGTCGACGAGGGCGCCGATGCTGTCGCCGCCGGCCGCCGGTGCGGCGACCGCCCAGTTGGTGCGGCCGTCAGGCCCGAAGACGATGCGCACCTTCGGGCGGATGAGCGTGACGTCGCTCAGCGCCACCGTGCCCGTGAAGAGCGGGGCGAGACGCACGCCAACCCGCACGCCCTCCAGCGCCAGCGCTTCGGTGCCATCGCCGGCGCCGAGGTCGCCGACGGAGACATCGCCGGCGGAAAGTGTGATCCGCGGCACCAGCGACAGCGAGATCGGGCCGCGGATGGCCACCGGGTGGCCGAGCGCGGCCGACAGGCGGTTGCCGATTTCCCCGCGCATCCGCTCCACGGGCAGAACATGGGGCAGTCCCCACAGAACCAGCAGCAGGGCCACGAAGATGGCCGCCGCAATCGCCGTCCGCCGTCCGCCGGGCGGTGTGCGCAGAACCGGCAATCGCATGGGGTGCCCTCCCGGATGTTCAGGGCCTCATCCTGCCTTTCTGGTCTGGCGCCGGCCTTGAACGGACCGGAACTGAGGCATGACACGTTTGTCGCGGTTCCGGTGTTAAACAGGGGTTAAAAGTTGCACTCCGAAGGCGCAGACCGTGTCATTTCATCGGGTGTATGCGGTGCCGGCCGCCATGGGGCCGGCACCGCGCAGCCGGTTGCCGGGTGTTATTCGGCGTTCTGGGTGTGGCCCTGCATGGCGCCGTCACCGTGCATGGCACCGTGTCCGTCGCCCTGCTGCATGCCGGACTGCCCGGTTCCGATCGGCTCGACCTTGAAGCGGACGTCCACCTTGCCGGCCTTCTCGAAGGTCAGCGTGCCGGCGAAGTCCTCGCCGGTGCGGATCGGGTTTTCCAGTCCGATGAACATCAGGTGGTAGCTGCCGGGCTTCAGCGCGACTTCGCCATGGGCGGGAATTTCGATGCCGTCCGTCAGCTGGCGCATTTTCATCACGCCGTCGACGACTGCCATCTCATGGATCTCGGTGCGGCCGGCAACGGTGGCGGTGGCGGCAACGAGGCGGTCGGGGGTATTCCCCTCGTTTTTGATCACCAGAAAGCCGCCCCCGGCCTTCGCACCCGGCGGCGTAGCGCGGGTCCACGGGTGGACGACCTCCAGATTGCCGACCCGGAATTCATGGGCGGCGGCCGGCAGGGCGGTGGCGAACAGGGCAGCAGCGGCGAGCGCGGCGCACAGCGGGCGCGTCATGTAGCTGGAAAGCATTGGAAAATCCTCATCGAATCCAAACGGTTCACCGCCAGCCGCCGGCCTGCAACGCATCCGTCACCGGGCCGGACTGGCGGTTTATGGTGTGGTTCAGGCGATGAGGCGGGCGGGGGGCGCGCGGGCGCGGTGGGCCGAAGGCGGCGCGGCCGGCGGCACGCCGGCCTGTGCCGGCAGCGGCCGTTCGGAGATCAGCTCCGGGGCGGGCACCGGTGCGGTCCACGCCGTTGCCGGCGGCGGGGCCAGCGGTGTGACCATCAGGCAGCCGGCGAAGCAGCACGGCGGCAGCGGCGGATGGTCCTTGCCGTTGCTGCCGGCAGGCTGCTGCGCCGCTGCGTGGTCGCCGGCGACACAGAGGATGAAATCCGCAGCCGGCGCCGGCGCCGCCATGGCGCCCTGCATGAGGCCGCCGAACGCCAGCTGCAGCACCAGCGCAAAAGCGGCAAGGAAGGCGAGGAAAACGCGCGCGTCGCTGCCCGCTGCCGTGCGGCCGTCCGCAGCCGCGCCGGGGCTTCCGGCGGGCCGTTTCAGGTCGTGGCTGGGATGCAGAGCGGCGGGCAGCAAGGGCGGCTTCCCCATCGGCAATTGCCGGTTGTGGTTCTGCGGTCGTCCGGCGACCGTTGTCTGCGGCTTTAACATGGCGCCGGCGGCGAAGAAAGCCGCTCAGCGCTCGCCGCGGTGATAGGCAATGCCCAGCGCTGCCGGCAGCCGGCTGCGCCGCCCGAAGGCGATCAGAACCGCCATGACGGCGGCGAACGGCAGCATCTGGATGACATCGACGGGAATGTCGATGCCGGCCACCTGCAGCGCGGTGGTCATGGCCAGGCACGCGCCGAACAGCATGGCGCCGGCGGCCACCAGCAGCGGCCGCCCGCGGGCGAGCATGGCCAGAACGATGCCGATGAAGCCGGCCCCGTTGGTCATGAACGGCACGAACACGCCGGCGCCGATCTCGGCCATGAAGGCACCGCCGAGGCCGGCGAACAGGCCGGTGCCGAGCACGGCGAACATGCGCAGCCGGCCGACATCGACGCCCGCCACATCCAGCGCCGCGGGCGCATCACCAGCGGCCTTCAGGGCGAGGCCGAGATGGGTTCTGCGATAAAGGCCCGCCATGACGGCAACGAGCAGCAGCGCGACGTAGACGATCGGCGGGCGGTCGAACAGCGCCGGCCCGACGACCGGCAGCGCCGACAGGCCGGGCAGCGCAAGCGGCTCGGCGGCCGGCAGGCGCGGATAGGTGCGCGCGAACTGCAGGGTGTGGAACAGCGCCGTCAGGCCCTCCGCCAGCAGCGTGATGGCGATGCCGATGACGATCTGGCTGAGGCCGAGGCGGACGGCGAAGAAGGCCATCAGGCCCGCCGCCAGCAGGCCGGCTCCGGCCCCCGCCACAAAGCCGGGCCACAGCGCGCCGCAGGCAAAGGCGGTCGCAAAGCCGGCATAGGCCCCGGCCAGCATCATGCCTTCGATGCCGACATTGAGCACACCGGCCTTCTCCGACATCTGCTCGCCGAGCCCGGCCAGCAGCAGCGGAATGCCGGCGGTGATGGCGCCGGTCAGGAGTGCGGTCAGAAAGGCTTCCGTGAGAAGGCTCATGAGCCGCGCCTCCGCCGCGCGCCGATCGCCTCCGTGACGGCGAGGGTGATGAGCACGACCGCCAGCACCACCAGCGTGATGGAGTTGGGCACGCCGAGGCGCCGCGCGGCACTCTCGCCGCCGATGGCGAGCACCGAATAGAGCGCGACGAAGCCGATGGCGGCCAGTCCGTTGAGGCGGGCCAGAAAGACCAGCGGTACCACGACGAGGCCGTAGGCGGGGTTCCAGTCGGCCCGCACGTTGCCGGCAATGCCCACCACCTCCACCGCACCCGCCAGCCCGGCGAGCGCGGCCGAGGCGGCGAACACGCCGGCGGTGAGCCGCGGCACCGCAAGGCCGGCATGGCGCGCCGCCCGCGGACTGGCCCCCACCACCCGCAGGCGGAATCCGGTTGCCGTGCGCGTCATGATGAAATGAACGGCGACCAGCAGGACAAGCCCGATCAGCAGCCCGCTCGTGACCGTGGTGGAGCCGAGCCGCGGCAGGCGCTCGGCCACCGCCAGCGTGCGCGTCTGCGGCACGGTCGTGGCGGGATCCAGAAACACCAGCTTGACCAGCACGTTCGCCAGCGAGGCGCCGAGAAAGCTCATCATCAGCGTGGTGATGATCTCGTTGATGCCGTGACAGGCGCGCAGCAGCGCCGGCACCAGCGACCACACCGCCCCGGCCGCCGCCCCGGCCACCAGCGCGGCGGCGAGCGCCACCGGCAGCGGCACCGCGGCGGCCAGCGGCGGGGCAACGGCCGCCGCCGCGGTTGCGCCCAGCAGAAACTGCCCGTCGCCGCCGAGGTTCCAGATGCCGGCGCGGAAGGCGAGAATGAGGCTTGCCGCAATCAGCAGCAGCGGCGCCATGCGGGTCAGGCTGCTCTGCAGGCCGGAGGGCGACAGCAACCCCCGCTCGATGACCGTGCGGTAATATGCGACCGGATCGACGCCGGCCAGAGCGAGCACGAGGCCCGAAAGCACCAGCGCAACCGCCAGCGGCACGAGCGCACCCGCGGCTGCGGCCAGCGGCGGCAGCAGGGCGTGCAGGCGCGGCGCGCTCACGATGCCGCCTCCGGACCGTCGCCTTCGCTCATCAGCACGGCGACGCGGGCCCGCGCGTCCGGTCCGGCCGGGATGGCGGCCGAGAGCCGGCCCCGCACCATCACCGCGATGCGGTTGCTGAGGGCGTCGAGTTCGTCGAGATCGGTGGAGATCAGCACCACGGCCGCGCCGGCCGCCGCCGCAGCGCGGATGCGCCGGTGGGTGCTCTCGGCGTTCCGGACATCGAGGCCATGGGTCGGTCTGGCAAAGATCACGGCGCGGGCCGGGCTGTCGAGTTCGCGGGCGAGCAGGGCTTTCTGAATGTTGCCGCCGGAAAGCCGGCCGATCGGCGCCGCCGGTTGCGGCGGGCGGATGTCGAAGGCGGCAATCAGGCGGCGGGCATGGCCCAGAATGGCCGCCGGGCGCTCCAGCCCGAAGCGCCAGAACGGCCGGGCGCCGATATCCTTCAGCACCAGATTGTGGGCCAGCGAGAGCGAACCGACCGTGCCTTCGCCAAGCCGGTCATCGGTCACATAGCGCAGGCCCAGCGCCCGCCGGCCGGCGACGCCGAGCCGGGTCACGTCGGCGGGGCCGAGGCGGATGCACCCGCGCACCGGCCGCCGCTGGCCGGCCAGCACATGGGCAAGGGCCGACTGGCCGTTGCCGTCGATGCCGGCAATGCCGAAAATCTCGCCGGGCGCGACGGCAAAGCCGATGCTGTCGAGCGGCACAACGGCTTCCTCCGGCGACCCGCTGTCCATGCCGGGTCCCTCCACGACAAGGCCTTCCACAGTGAGGCTTGCAGGGCGGGCGGCGGCTGCGGTTCCGTCCGCGGCGGGCGCCGGCGGCGGGGCGGATGGCGGCCGGCCGGTGCCGAACATCAGGGCCAGCATGCGCCGGCGTGCGTCCGCGGGGCCGAGGGCCGCGATTTCCGCCGGCGGCAGGGTGCCGGCCAGCCGGCCGCGGCTCAGCACGCTGATCCGGTCGCCGAAGCGCAGCGCCTCATCGAGCTTGTGGGTGATGAACACCACCGCAAGGCCGCCGGCGGCCAGCGCCCGCATGGTGCGGCCAAGCTCGTCCGCGCCTTGCGGCGTCAGCATCGCCGTCGCCTCGTCGAGCAGCAGAACGCGGCTGCCGCGCATCAGCGCGCGGACGATTTCCGCCTGCTGGCGCTCGCCCAGCGACAGGCTGCCGGCAGGGCGGGCGGGATCGAGCGCGATGCCGATTCCGGCGGCAACCGCGCGGAACTGGCGGGCAAGGCCCGCGCGGTCCGGCCGCCGCCACCACGAACCGCCGAGGGCGCAGTTTTCCGCAAGGCTCAGCGAGGGGACCAGCATGGAATGCTGGAACACCGTGCCGATGCCGGCAGCCAGCGCCCGGCGCGGCCCGGCGAGGCGCACCGGCACGCCGTCGAGGCAGATGGTGCCGGCGTCGGGTTGCAGCAGCCCGGAGAGCAGGGCGACCAGCGTCGATTTGCCGGCCCCGTTCTCGCCCAGCACGGCATGAACCTCGCCCGCCATCAGGGCGAGGTTCACCGCATCCAGCGCCACCACGCCGGGAAACCGGCGGGTGACGGCGGTAAGCGTCACGCGCGGCAGCGCGGCCGGGAGGGCAGGGGCCGACATCGGCAGCCGGGCCGGATCAGGGTTTCGGGGCCGGCAGCGGATTGACCCGCGCATGAACGTCCGCCGCCTCAAACGACGGTTTGACGCTGATGCGGCCGTCGACGATCTCCTGACGGATCGCCATCAGGTCGTTCCAGACCGGGGCCGGAATATGGTCGGTCTTAAGAAGCTGCACGGAGTTGTCTTTGAGCCCGATGGCGTAGTTGTGGGTGCCGAAGCGGTCGTTCTTCACATCCCCGATCATGGCGGTGAAGACCGGCGTCATGTTCCAGACGACGGAGGACAGCAGATTGCCCTTGTCGATGGACGACTTGTCGCCGACCACGTCGATGAACCACACCTTGCCGCCATCGGTGGCCCTGGCGGTTTCCACCGCCTGCAGCATGCCGAACGACGAGCCGTTGCCCTGTCCGAAGATGACATCGGCGCCGGCGGCAATCACCGCCTCCGTCACGCGCTTGCCGCCGGCGGCATCCGAATAGGCGGCAGGGCCGATTACGGCATAGCGGATGGCGACCTTCGGGTTCTCCGCCTTCACGCCTTCGGCAAAGGCAGTCGACTGGGCGTTCCATGCCGGGGGCTCGCCAGAGACGACGATGCCGACCGTTCCGGTGCGCGTCATTTTGGCGGCGAGACGGCCGGCGAGGTAGGCGCCCTCGTGGCCGCTCAGGGTATAATCGGCGACCTTGCCGGGCGCGGTGGCCTGCGGCATGTCGGTGATGGCCACCGGAACGCCGGTCTCGGCGCCGATTTCCGGCGCGGCGGTGTTGTAGCCGCCGGCGTGTGCGATGATGAGGCCGGCACCGTCCTCGGCCATTTCGCGCAGCGTCGGGCGCACATCGCCGTAGCCGAGGTTCTCGGCCACCAGCACTTCCACGCCCTCGGCCTTGCCGGCGGCTTTCGCGGCGGCGATGCCCTGCTGATTCCAGCCGAAATCGGTGCCCTGCTCGGGGGTGAGGATGGCAATCGACCTGATTTCGCCGGCAGCGGCCGGCGCGGCAAGGGCGACGCAGGCTGCCAGCGTGCCGAAAACCGTGAGGGCACCGAGCCCGCTTCTGAACGACAGGCCGCAGAACGGCCGGTGTGTGAAGGACCTGCGCGACACCGCGGCAATCTCCCTGACAAAATGAGGCGCGGAACCAGAAACGGCCGGCCCGGGCGGCGTGCGCACGGGGCCTTGGCTGCGGTTACCGGCCGGTGCCGGGCAAAAGGGGCCCGGCGGTGGATGGGCGGCGGGGGTTTCCGGCGGGCCTTGAACGGCATGGGGCAACGGGCCGGACCGGAGGCGACCTATATTGACCAAGAGAACGGCGTGTTCCAGTCGTATCCACATGATTCGGGTCAATCTTTTCCGAAATGGCTTGCGGGAGGCTGTGTGATCAAACTCCGGTTGAAGGCCGGCTCCGCTGCACTGGCCGCGCTGCTGGCCGCGGGCGTCTTTTCTCCGGCCATGGCGGAGCGTGCGCCGGGCCGTCTGGTTGCGGCGGGCGTGGTCGTTGCCAACGCCACCCGCGAAGCGCTTGCCTGCACGGCGGCGCTGGCACACTGGAATGCGGTGGCGCTGGGCACGGCGCCGCCGGGCGCGCGGCTGGCCGTGGCGTTGCGGCAGGATCCGGCAACCGGTGCGCTCTACCTTCTCAACGCCGCCGGCCGGCCGATGGCGCTGGAAACGCTGTGGTGCGAGGCCTCCGGCTGGCGAACCGCTCTGCCGCTGGCACGCCGCGCTGGCGCGGTGGCCGACGGGGCCGTTTTCGCCTGCCGTGCCGAAGGTGCGCACGGACTGGCCTGCCGGGCGGAACCGTGACGGCGATGGCGGCTTCCGCGGCATTTCCGCGGAGGTCCGCGCCCCGCATTTCCGTCCCCGGCACCGGCGCGCCCGGCACCCGCGCGCCGTGCGGCCAGCGGCGTTCTCTGCAATGTTCCCGCGCTTTGCGGGCGACAGGACTGACGACAGATGCAACATGACAGCAAGGCCGCCGGTGGCGGTCTGGTGGTGGCCGGACTGGCCGGTTTCGAGGGTCTGGATGCGCTGGCGCTTGCGGCGCTGGTGCGGGCCGGCACGGTCAGCGCGTCCGATCTGCTGGAGGCGGCGATTGCCCGCATTCTGGCGGTCGATCCGCTGATCAATGCCGTCGTGCATCCGCTGTTCGGGCGCGCGCGCGCGGCCGTGGCCGCGGGCCTGCCGCAGGGGCCGTTCACCGGCGTGCCGTTTCTGGTCAAGGATCTCGGGCTCGATCTGGAAGGAGCGCCGGCAACGCTGGGCTCGGCGCTGCTGCGGGGCACGGTCTCGGCGCACACGTCGACGCTGGCGCTGCGCCATGCGGCCAGCGGCCTCGTGACCCTTGGCAAGACGGCGATCCCGGAATTTGCCCAGAGCTTCACCACCGAGCCGCAGGAAGGCGGGCCGACGCGCAACCCGTGGAACACCGCCTTCAGCAGCGGGGGGTCATCCGGCGGGTCGGCAGCGGCGGTTGCCGCCGGCATGGTGCCGCTCGCCCATGCCACCGACGGTGCAGGCTCGATCCGGGTGCCGGCGAGCCATTGCGGCCTGTTCGGCTTCAAGCCCGGCCGCCTGCGCACGCCGATGGGGCCGGACCTGCTGGAATCGATCGCCGGCCTTTCTCAGCACCATGCCGTGACGTGGACGGTGCGCGACAGCGCAGCCCTGCTGGATGCCACCGCCGGCCCGGAACCCGGCGATGCCGGCATTGCGCCGCCGCCGGCCGGCTCTTTTCTGGCCGCCGCCGGCCGCGACCCGGCGCCCATGCGCATCGGGCTGATGCCGGAAGGGGCGCTGGGCGAACCGGTGCATCCGGCCTGCCGGGCGGCAACGCTGGCGGCCGCGCGGCTGCTGGAATCCTGCGGCCATATCGTGGAGCCGGCGGCCCCGGTTCACGATGCCGCGGCGGTCCGGCAGGCCTGGCGGGTCATCGTCGGCGTGGCGCTGGCGGCGCCCGTGGAGGCGGCGCGGGCGGCCGGCGTCACCGCGCCTCTCGAACCGGTCAACGAATGCTGGTTCCGGGAGGGGCGCCAGTGGCGGGGCACCGATTATCTAGCCGCCACGGAGGTTTTGCAGCGGGCGGCGCGGGCGGTTGGCCGCTTCTTCCTGCGCTACGATGCCCTGCTGACGCCGGCGGCGGCCGAGCCGCCGCTGCCGCTTGGCGAACTGGTGGGCACGACGACCGATCTCGACGCCTTCTATGACCGGTTCTGGCGCCACGGTCCGTTCACCGCGCTGTTCAATGCCGCCGGCACGCCGGCCGCCAGCATTCCGTTCGCCATAACGGCCGGCGGCCTGCCGCTCGGCGTGCAGCTGGCAACGGCCGGTGGCGCGGAAGAGCGGCTGTTCTCGCTTGCCGGTCAGATCGAACGCGCACAGCCGTGGTTCGG
>NZ_DAISHT010000093.1:0-3920 GCF_036822375.1 Pseudoxanthobacter sp.
CATGGTCCGCCTCAACCGCATCTACACCCGCACCGGCGACGACGGCACCACCGGCCTCGTCAACGGCGAACGGCGTTCCAAGGCCGACCTGCGCATCGAGGCCTACGGCACGGTCGACGAACTCAACGCCTGCATGGGCCTTGCCCGGCTGCACAGCGCCGGCCTGCCCGATCTCGACGCCGCCCTCGGCCGCATCCAGAACGAACTGTTCGACCTCGGCGCCGATCTCGGCATGCCGGAGGCGCCGGAAGGGACGCCGGAGCCCTACGGGCCGCCGCTGCGCATTCTCGATTCGCAGGTGGCGCGGCTGGAGCAGGAAATCGACGCCTTCAACGAGGCGCTGCAGCCGCTGCGCTCGTTCGTGCTGCCGGGCGGCTCGGCGCTGGGCGCCGGCCTGCATCTGGCGCGCACGGTGTGCCGGCGGGCCGAACGGCTGATGGTGGCGCTGGCGGATCAGGAGGCGGTGAATCCGGCCGCGATCCGCTACATCAACCGCCTGTCGGACTTCCTGTTCGTTGCCGGCCGCGTTGCCAACGACAACGGCGCGGCCGACGTGCTGTGGGTGCCGGGCGCCACGCGCGGCTGAACCGCGCAGGCGTGACGAAAGGCCGGCGGCGCGAGAATCGCTGCGGCCGCCGCGCCGCGTTGACCGGACCGGCCGGGACCGCTAGCGTCCCGGAGGTTAACGCCGGCCGGCGAAGGCGGCGGACAGCACGGCACCGCGCGGCTGCGGCGGGCGGGAAACGGCTTTGGAAGGGCGCAAGGCGCGCGCGGTTGGGCGAAATGGCGAGCGAACTGAAGACCATCGGCGTCATCGGTGCCGGGCAGATGGGCACCGGCATCGTGCATGTCTGCGCCCTCGGCGGCTATGACGTGCTGATCTATGACGTGGCCATGGACCGCATCCAGTCGGGACTGGCCACCATCACCGGCAACATGACGCGGCAGCTTCACCGCGGCACGATCACCGAAGAGCAGCGGCAGGCCGCGCTCGGCCGCATCCGCGCCGCCGAGAATCTGGATGCGCTGGCCGATGCCGACCTCGTCATCGAGTCGGCAACGGAGAACGAGCAGGTCAAGCGCAAGATTTTCGCGCAGGTCTGCCCGGTGATGAAGCCGGAGGCGATCCTCGCCACCAATACCTCGTCGATCTCCATCACCCGCCTCGCCGCCTCCACAGACCGGCCGGAGCGGTTCATCGGCATTCATTTCATGAATCCGGTGCCGATGATGGAGCTGGTGGAGCTGGTGCGCGGCATCGCCACCGAGGACGAGACCTTTCAGGCCGCCCGGGGCTTCGTGAAGCAGCTCGGCAAGGTTGCCGCGGTTTCCGAGGATTTCCCCGCCTTCATGGTCAACCGCATCCTGATGCCGATGATCAACGAGGCGATCTATACGCTCTACGAGGGCGTCGGCACGGTGGAGGCCATCGACACCGCCATGCGGCTCGGCGCCCACCACCCGATGGGGCCGCTGCAGCTGGCCGATTTCATCGGCCTCGATACCTGCCTGTCGGTGATGCAGGTGCTGCACGAGGGGCTGGCCGATTCGAAATATCGCCCCTGCCCGCTGCTGGTGAAATATGTCGAGGCCGGATGGCTCGGCCGCAAGACCCGCCGCGGCTTCTACGACTACCGCGGCGAAAAGCCCGTGCCCACCCGCTGAGGGCGGGCCTCAGTTGACGGCGGGCGCGGTTACCGCCAGCGCCTTTCCGATCAGCGCCCGGGCATCGGCGCTGTCCCATTCCGCAGGCCCGTGCAGCAGACCCAGCGAGCAGCCGGCCTGATCGACCAGCAGCGTGGTCGGCAGCCCCACGGCGCGGCCTTTCGTCTTCAGGTCGTTGAAGGTCGCCATCAGCGGATCGGTATAGAGCTTCAGGGCGGCGATGTTCTGTTCGCCGAGAAAGCGGCCGGCGCGGCCGTCGCCGGCGGTATCGACATTGATCGCCATCACCTCGAAGCGCGGACCGCCCATCGCCTGCTGCAGCCGGTCGAGCGCCGGCATCTCCTTGCGGCAGGGCGCACACCACGTCGCCCACAGGTTGACCAGCGCGATGCGGCCGGGCGTGCCGGCAAGCTGCCGGCCGAGCGTCGTTTCGCTGCCGTCCGGGGTGCGGAAGGCCAGCCCCGAAACGTCGACCGGCGCGCCGGAGGTGATCAGGCCGGCCATGGTGCCGGTTGCCAGCGGCGCGAGGCTGCGCGAAATCGCGGCACTGGCCTTGCAGGCCGGCGGCGCATCGTTGCCAGAGAGACCCGGAATCCCGTATATCGCGCCAAACCCGGCGACAACGCCGGCCGCGACGGCAATGACCATCGCCCGGCCCCAGACGGCCCGGCCGGTCTTTGCCCCGCCGGAATTCTTCGCGCCGCTCGCCCTGGCCATGACCTGCTTTCCTCCCGGTGAGGCGGAACGGGCGGGGGCCCGGCCCCCTTGCGAACCGCCGGTTCGCGCACAGACCCCCCTGTGAACCGCTGGGTTCGCACAGATCGAGGACAGGATGCAATGAGCAACCGCATGTGGGGCGGGCGCTTCGCCACCGGCCCGGACGCCATCATGGCCGAAATCAACGCCTCGATCGACTTCGACAAGGCCCTCTACCGGCAGGATATCGCCGGTTCGCGCGCCCATGTGGCGATGCTGGCGAAGCAGGGCATCGTCTCCTTCGAGGATGCCGCCGCCATCGATGCCGGTCTGGCGCAGGTGCTGTCCGAAATCGAAGCCGGCACCTTCGTCTTCTCGCGCGAGCTGGAAGACATCCACATGAACGTGGAAAAGCGCCTTGCCGATCTCATCGGCCCGGCGGCCGGCCGCCTGCACACCGCCCGCTCGCGCAACGATCAGGTGGCGACGGACTTCCGCCTGTGGGTGCGCGACACCATCGACGAACTCGACCACGCCCTGAAGGATTTGCAGGAAGCCCTTCTGGAAAAAGCGGAGGCCCACGCGGCCACCGTCATGCCCGGTTTCACCCACCTGCAGACCGCCCAGCCGGTCACCTTCGGCCACCACCTGATGGCTTATGTGGAGATGATCGGGCGCGACCGCGGCCGTTTCCGCGATGCCCGCGCCCGCCTCAACGAATGCCCGCTCGGCTCGGCCGCGCTCGCCGGCACCTCGTTCCCCATCGACCGCTTCGCCACCGCCGAGGCGCTGGGCTTCGCCCGGCCGACCGCCAATTCGCTCGATTCGGTCTCCGACCGCGACTTCGCGCTGGAAGCGCTGTCGGCGGCCTCCGTCGCCGCCATGCACCTGTCGCGGCTGGCCGAGGAAATCGTGATCTGGTGTTCGGCGCCCTTCGGGTTCATCCGCCTGTCGGACCGCTTCACCACCGGTTCCTCCATCATGCCGCAGAAGCGCAATCCCGATGCCGCGGAACTGGCGCGCGCCAAGACCGGGCGCATCATCGGCGCGCTGACCGGCCTGCTGATCGTCATGAAGGGCCTGCCGCTGGCCTATGCCAAGGACATGCAGGAGGACAAGGAGCCGGCCTTCGACGCCCTCGCCTCGCTGTCGCTGGTGATCGCCGCGTCCGCAGGCATGGTGCGCGACATGGAGCCCGATGCCCGGGCGATGAAGAAGGCCGCCGGCGGCGGCTATTCCACCGCAACAGATCTGGCCGACTGGCTGGTGCGCGTCGTCGGCATGCCGTTCCGTGAGGCCCATCATGTGACCGGCCGCATCGTGGCGGCTGCGGCCGAGGCCGGGCTGCCGCTGGAAAAGGTGCCGCTCGCCACCATGCAGGGCATCGATGCGCGCATCACCGACGCGGTGTTCGACGTGCTGTCGGTCGACCGTTCCGTGAAGAGCCGCACCTCTTATGGCGGCACCGCGCCGGCAAACGTGCGCAAGGCCGTTAAGGCATGGAAGCGCAAGCTGGAGAAGGATACGCTCTGAACCGGCGGCCGTTCGCGCGGCCGGTT
>NZ_DAISHT010000093.1:4020-12993 GCF_036822375.1 Pseudoxanthobacter sp.
TGGTCCGGATGGCATGGCGCGCAGAAGCGGCGGCGGAGCCGGCCGCAGGCAGGGTGTTGGGAGAGCACGGCGTTGAGTGACATGAAGCGGAACGACGGCCGCACGACCCGCCGCCGGCTGGCGGCCGGGCTGGCGCTGGCGCTGGTGGCTCTGGCGGCCGCCGGCTGCGGCCGGCGCGGCGCGCCGGAACTGCCGCCGGGCGTCAAACCCACCCCCGACATGGTGGACAAGGGCGAGGCCGTCTATGCGCCCAAGAAGAAGTTCATTCTCGATCCGCTGCTGTAGCAGCGCACCGGCCGGGCGGCGCCCCGGCCCTTTTTCGACGAGTTCCGGTCGTGAACCATTTTGAATACAGGAACGGCGTCCTTTACGCCGAAGACGTGCCGGTGAGCGAGATTGCCGCGGCTGTCGGCACCCCGGTCTATATCTATTCGACCGCCACCATCGAGCGGCACTACCGCGTGTTCTCCGGCGCCATGGAAGGGCTGCCGGCACTGGTGTGCTATGCGATGAAGGCGAACTCCAATCAGGCGGTGCTGAAGACGCTCGCCCGCCTCGGGGCCGGCATGGACGTGGTCTCCGAGGGCGAGCTGCGCCGCGCGGTCGCCGCCGGCGTGCCGGGCAGCCGCATCGTCTTTTCCGGCGTTGCCAAGACGCGCCGCGAGATGGCCTACGGCCTCGCCCACGACATCCTGTGCTTCAACGTCGAATCGCTGCCGGAACTGGAGCGGCTGTCGCAGGTGGCGACCGCCGAAGGCCGCACGGCGCGGGTGTCGCTGCGCATCAACCCCGATGTCGATGCCATGACCCACGCCAAGATCTCCACCGGCAAGGCGGAGAACAAGTTCGGCATTCCCTGGCAGGATGCGCAGGCGGCCTATGCCCGCGCCGCCGCGCTGCCCGGTCTGGAAGTGACCGGCATCGACATGCACATCGGCTCGCAGATTACCGCGCTGGAGCCGTTCGATGCCGCGTTCTCGCGGCTCGGCGAGCTCATCACCACGCTGCGCGAGGACGGCCACGACATCGACCATGTCGACCTCGGCGGCGGCCTCGGCATTCCCTATGACGATTCGGTCGCCGCCCCGCCGGACCCGTTCGCCTATGCCGGCGTCGTGAAGCGCCACGCCAACCGGCTCGGCTGCCGCGTGCTGTTCGAGCCCGGCCGCCTCATCGTCGGCAATGCCGGCATCCTCGTGAGCGAGGTGGTCTATATCAAGCACGGCGCGGCCAAGACGTTCGTCATCGTCGATGCCGGCATGAACGATCTCGTCCGCCCGACGCTCTACGACGCCCACCACGAGATCCGCCCGGTGAAGGAGCCCGCCGCCGGCGCCCCGGCACGGGTGGCCGACGTGGTCGGCCCGGTGTGCGAGACCGGCGATTATCTGGCCCTGAAGCGCGCCCTGCCGCCGCTTGCCGCCGGCGACCTCATCGCCGTGTTCTCCGGCGGCGCCTACGGTGCGGTGCAGGCCTCCACCTACAACACCCGCCGGCTGGTGCCGGAGGTGCTGGTCAGCGGCGGCAACTATGCCGTGGTGCGGCCGCGGCCGGACTATGACGACCTGATCGCCCTCGACCGCCTGCCCCCCTGGCTGGAAGGGTGAGCGAAACGCCCCGTTCACCGCTTGCCGCTAGGCTTTGCGGGGAAGCGCTGCCGGCGCACCGGCCGATTTTCACAAACGGCCGGTCCTCTGCCTGATTCTCGCCGAAAGGTCGTGGCCTGATCGCGGATTGCATGCCGCGGCGGGCCTCCTCCCCGCCGGCAGGCGGACAGGCGGCGGATGCCCTTCACAAGGCCGCTCCCCTGCAGGCGCAGGCGGGGCTCCTTTCAGGCGAGAGAACGTGCAGCAGCAGGGCAGCGACAGCAACGGCAACAAGGCGGCCCGGCCGGCCCCGCGCGGCGGCAGCGACCCCGCGCGCCGGATCGCCCGGCTGGTGCGCCGCGCCCGGCTGGCACTGGCGGCCGAGCGGGCATGGCCGCCGCTGGCGCTGCTGCTGGCCGTCGCCGCACTGTTTGCCGGCCTGTCGTGGATGGGGCTGTGGACGGCCGTCGGCCCGCTCGTTCGCGTGGCGCTGCTGGCGCTGTTCGGCGCCGGCCTCGCCGTGCCCCTCCTCGCGCTCGCCCGGCTGCCCCTGCCCGGGCGCGCCGAGGCGATTGCCCGCATCGAAGCCGACAGCCAGCGCCCGCACCGCCCGCTGACCGCCTTCGGCGATGCCCCCGCCAGCACGGACGATCCCGTCACCCGCGCGCTGTGGGCGGCGCACCGTGCGCGCGTTGCCGCCGAAATCGCCACCCTGCGGGTGGCTCCGCCGGCGCCGAAGCTCTATCGCCGCGATCCCTTCGCGCTACGCACGCTGGCCGGCCTCGTGCTGTTCGTCGGCGTGTTTGCCGGCGCGGGCGACTATGCCGGCCGCCTCGGCGATGCCTTCGCCCCGCTCGGCCCGCCGCCCGCCGCGCAGGCGGCGCGGCTCGACGCCTGGATCGCCCCGCCCGCCTACACCGGCCGCGCGCCGGTGTTCCTCACCGGCGAGGCCGGGCGCGAGGGACCGCGCACAGTGCGGGTTCCGGCCGGCAGCGAACTCATCGTGCGGCTGCAGGGGGTGGCGGATGCCACCGTCAGCCTCACCGACACCCGCGGCACCCGCGCCATCGGCGAAAAGGCCGGCGGCCCGGCGGGCGAACACCGCACGACCCTTGCCGAAAGCGGCGCCGTGCGCGTGAGCCGCGGCGGCACGGCGATGGCGGAATGGACCTTCACGGCAGACCGCGACGCCGCCCCTGCGGTGCGCTGGACGGCCGATCCCGTGGCCGACAAGACCGGCGCGCTGGTGCTGGCCTATGGCATCGGCGACGATTATGGCGTGACCGCCGCCCGCGCCGAGATTGCGCCGGTGACGAAGCCGGGCGATCCGGCGCCGCGACCGCTGGCCGCCGCGCCGGATGTGCCGCTGGTGCTGCCGCCGCGCCCGGCCACGACCGGCGAGGCCCGCACCGCCGCCAACCTCACCCGGCACCCCTTTGCCGGGGCGCGGGTGCGCATCGTGCTGGTGGTGCGCGACGAGGCCGGACAGGAAGGCCGCTCGGAACCGCGCGAGATCGTGCTGCCGGAGCGCGCGTTCCGCTCGCCGCTCGCCCGCGCCATCGTCGAGCAGCGCCGCAACCTCGCGCTCGACGCCGGCAGCCAGACCGCCGTCATCGACGCCCTCGATGCCCTGATGATCGCCCCGGACGGCATCTTCGACCGGCCGGCGGACTATCTCGGCACCCGCATCGCCTATCACCATCTGGTGGCGGCGCAGGACGACGCGGCGCTGAAACCGCTGCTCGACGAATTCTGGCAGCTGGCGCTCGCCATCGACGAAGGTTCGGCCGGCGATGCCGCCGCGGCGCTGCGCGCGGCGCAGGAGCGGCTGCGCGACGCCATCCGCAACGGCGCCCCGCCGGAGGAGGTCGCCCGCCTCACCGACGAACTGCGCAAAGCGATGCAGGCCTATCTCTCCGCCCTCGCCGAACAGGCCGGCCGCCGCGGCCCCTCCAGCCAGCCGCCGCCCGCCGGCAATGCCCGGACCGTGACGCCGCAGGATCTGGAACGGATGCTGAAGGAAATCGAGCGGCTGTCGAAGGCCGGCCAGCAGGAAGCCGCCGAACAGCTGCTGGCCCAGCTTCAGGCCATGCTGGAAGGCATGCAGATGGCCGGGCCGGGTCAGGGCGGCCCCGGCGACAGCAGCAGGGGCCAGCTCGATGCCCTCGGCCGCATGATCCAGAACCAGCAGAAGCTGCTGGACGACACCTATCGCCTCGACCGCGGCGAAGGCGCGCCCGGCGGCGAGCCCGGCACCCCGCCGGCCGGCGAGGGGAACGCAACGCCCGGGCCCGGCGGCCGTGAGGACAGCGGCGGCAGCGAGGGCCGGAACGGCGGTCAGGACACCGGCGGCGGCAACCGGCAGGCGACGCCGGCACCGGCCCCCGGCGAGGGCGCCGGCAGCGGACCCGGCGCACCGAAGAACCTCGACGACATCCGCCGCCGGCAGGGCGAACTGCAGCAGGAACTCGACCGGCTGACGGGCGAACTCGGCCGCCTGCCCGGCGCCGGAGAGGGCGAGACGCCGGAGGGCGGCCGCAACGCGCTCGACAAGGCCGGCAAGGCGATGGGCGAGGCCGGCGAGGCCCTCGGCCGCTCCGACACTGCCGGGGCGCTGGAACGCCAGACCGAAGCCCTCGAATCGCTGCGCCGCGGCGCCCACGACATCGCCGAGCAGATGGCCGAGGCCCTTGCCCGCCAGAACGGCACGCAGAGCGGCAGCGGACAGGGCGGCCGCGCAGCCGGCAATCAGGACCCGCTCGGCCGCGAGCGCGGTCAGGCCGGCCCGGATTTCGGCAACTCGGTGCGCGTGCCCGACGAGATCGACGTGCAGCGCGCGCGCCGCATTCTGGACGAGCTGCGCCGCCGGCTTGGCGAACCCGGCCGCCCGCGCGACGAACTCGATTATCTGGAACGCCTGCTGCCCGGCAACTGAGCGGCCCGGCGCTGTCATAATTCGCGCTTGATGCGGGTTCCGCGCCATGCTAGCAGCGAGCACAGGATCGGGGGATGCGCTCAGACGGCCCGCCCCTGCCCTGCGACAGCGCTCCGGCGCCCGCAACGACGCTCGCGTACGCAAGACTCTCGCGTATGCAAGACTCTCGCGCACCTGAAACAGGACTGTCGCGCACCTGAAAATCGCGCGCAGGAAAAATCGGGCGTGCGCAAAACTCTGGCGCATCAGGACATCATGTTCACCGGCACCGGCCTTCAGCGACGACGACCGACCGACCGCGGTTCCGCACCGCGTGCCGATCGCCGCTGCCTGCCCGCCTGACCGGTTCGAAACCCGGCAGCTCCTGCGGGTGACGGCGGCCCTCCGACAGCCGCCCCCGCATGATCTGGACTGCCCCATGTTCGCCCAAACCGCGCTGATCCGGCCTGAGCTGCCGGATGACGATGCCGCCGTCGAAACCCTGCACGAAATCGCCTTCGGCCCCGGACGGTTCGCCAAGACCGCTTACCGGCTGCGCGAGGGTGTGCCGTTCGATCCCGACCTGTCGTTCGTGGCCGTTCACGGCCCGACGGTGATCGGTTCCGTGCGGCTGACGCCGATTTTCATCGGCACGACGCCCGCCACCCTGCTCGGCCCGCTGGTGGTGCACCCCGGCCTGCAGAGCCGGGGCACCGGCCGGCAGCTGATGCAGGCCGCCATGGCCGCCACGCAGGCGAAGCGGGCCGGCCCCATCCTGCTTGTCGGCGACCGCGGCTATTATGAACCGCTGGGCTTCACGCTGGTGAGGCCGGGCACCATCGTGCTGCCGGGTCCGGTCGATCCCAACCGGCTGCTGCTGGCGCCGGCGGGAGCGGAAGGCCCGTTCGCCGGCGCGGTGCGCAAGGCACGGCCCGGCCGGGCCTGAGCGCGGCCGCCGGTCGGCGGCGGCCTTCTTCCCCCCTGCGCCGGCCGGCCGCGTTGCTGCGGCAGCCCGCCGGATGGCATGGTAGGCCCCGGCAGGCGCGACCGGCCGCGGCAGTTCTGCCGCGCCCGCCTGCCCGAGCGAAGGGGAATTCGGTTGCCGACGAGGACGAACGCGTGGCCCGCGAACACATGACGGCCGGCGACACCACCGGAACCACCCCGCCGGGCGGCGGCAGCCGCGGCACGCCGCTCTACGGGCCGCCGGCCGCCGGCACCGCGCCGGCCCGTCCGCCGGCCGCGGCCTCCATCCGCGAGGCAGCCGCCCGCCGCCGGTTCTGGCGGCCGTTCCGCGCCGTGCGCGAGGTGGTGGGCGAAGCGCTGTTCCATTTCGACAGCGACGACGGCTGGGCCATGGCCAGCCACGTCGCGCTGCAGATCCTGCTGGCGCTGTTTCCGTTCTTCATCGTGGTGGCGGCGCTGGCCGGCGTCATCGGCTCGCAGGGCCTTGCCGACGAAGTGACCGAGATGGTGTTCGAGACATGGCCCAAAGAGGTTGCCGGGCCGATCTCGGACGAAGTCCACGCCGTCCTCACCCGCAACCACACCAGTGCCCTCACCATCGGCCTTGCCTTCGCCATGTGGTTCTCCTCCAACGGAGTGGAGGCGCTGCGCATGGCGCTGAACCGCGCCTATCGCATGGTCGAGACGCGCAATTACATCCACCGGCGCATCCAGAGCCTCGTGTTCGTGGTGCTCGGCGCCGTGGGCCTGCTGTCGCTCGCCGTGCTGGTGGTGTTCGGCCCGCTGATCTGGGGCCTGCTGGAAACCCATGTGCCGTGGCTTGCGGCCGTGGAGCGCAACACCCGCATGGAGCGCATCGTCATCGCAACGCTCGTTCTGGTGGCCGTTCTCGGGCTGGCGCACATGTGGCTGCCGGGCGGGCGGCGCCGGCTGACCGATGTGCTGCCGGGCATCGGCTTCACCATCGTGGCCTGGCTCGCCGCGGGCATCGGCTTCGGTTTCTACCTGCAGAACTTCTCGCCCTACTCCAACACCTATGCCGGCCTTGCCGGCGTAACCGCGGCCATCGTGTTCCTCTACCTCATCGCCACGATCTTCATCATCGGCGGCGAACTGAATTCCGCGGTGATGCGCTGGCGGGCGCGGCGGCGCCGCGGCCATGCCGAAGCGACGCACGACGGGGCGGCACAGAGTTGAAATCGCTGTGATGCATGACTTTCATGCGCATTCGGTCATGGTTCGTTAGGGTTATTCCCGCCATGGTGGTTAACGGAAGCCATGAGTTTTGCGTCAGAGACTTCCGTATCCCCGTCATAATCGACAAGGAGAGGCTGCGTGATGCGCCGTCTCGTGACCTTCTTCGGCGCCTGCGCAACGGTCGCAGGGCTTTCGGCCATTCCCGCCCTTGCTGACCAGCGTCAGCCGGCCGGGCAGTTCTACGACCCCAACACGAAGACCTGGGTGACCTATTACGAAACCCAGGCCGAGATGGAAAAGCGCGAGCAGGCCAAGTTCGCCCGTGCCACCGTGCCGCTCAAGAGCGACGAGGCCCCGGGAACGGTGATCGTCGACACGGTCAACCGCTACCTCTATCTCATCCAGCCGGACGATCAGGCCATCCGCTACGGCATCGGCGTCGGCAAGGAAGGCTTCGAGTGGTCCGGCGTGGAGCGCGTTGCGCGCAAGGCCGAGTGGCCGGGCTGGACGCCGCCGGCAGAAATGCTGCAGCGCCGCCCGGATCTGCCGCGCTACATGGCCGGCGGCCCGAAGAACCCGCTCGGCGCCCGCGCGCTCTATCTCGGCAACACGCTCTACCGCATCCACGGCACGAACGAGAACTGGAGCATCGGCAAGAAGGTCTCGTCGGGCTGCATCCGTCTGCGCAACGCCGACGTGGAAGACCTCTACAGCCGCGTCGACCTCGGCGCCAAGGTCATCGTCATCGGTCCGAACAGCAAGTACGCGCCGATCCCGGTGGTCGACAACGGCCCGAAGCCGAAGCCGATGCCCGCCCCGGCGCTGCTGCCGCGCGCGGCCACCTGAGCCCGGCAACGGCCTCCCTCCGGAGGGAGGCTCCGTCTCAGGACGCCGGCCCGGCCGGTGTCCTGCTGCGGGGCGCCCCGGCGCCCCGCCCGGCAAAGGCAGCCGGCGGCCGCCCGCGCGCGGCGCCGGCGGCTTCAGCGGCGCAGCGGCGCCGGTGCGCGACGGCCGGGCTCGGCCAGCCGGCGCACGGCGATATTCGCCATCGGCCGCACCAGACAATCCTGAAACGGCACGAACAGCATTTCGTCGGCCCCGGCCCGGACCGAACGGGCGACGACCTCGAAGGTCGCCGAAGTGGCCCGCGCCAGCACCGTTTCCGGCGGTGCGCCGGACAGAAGCGCCGCCGTGAACAGCGCCGCGATCAGGTCGCCCGTGCCGCTCGGCGCGTTCTCCAGCGCCGCATGCTCGGCCATCAGCGCGCCATCCGGCCCGCTCAGGATGGTGGCGAGCGCCTTGCGCATCATGGCCGGAGCGGAGGTGGCCAGCACCTGCGCCGGCCCCAGCGCCCGCGCGGCCGCCACGGTTTCCGCCGGCGTGCCAACCGGCTTGCCGGTCAGCCAGCCCAGTTCCCAGGCATTGGGGGTTGCCGCATCGGCCAGCGGCAGCAGCACGTCGCGCACCGCCTCGGCGGTTGCCTCCGCCACATAAAGCCCGCCGATGTCGCCGATCACCGGATCGCAGACAAAGCGGATGGCCGGGTTCGCCTTCTTGGCGGCCGCCACGAAGCGGGCAATGGTGTGGGCCTGTGCGGGCGAGCCGAGAAACCCGGTGACGATGGCCCCGACCTCGGCAATCGCGTGCATGGCGGCCAGTTCTTCCAGCGCGGCGGCGAACAGCTCCGGCGGCGGCACGATCCGCGTCGAGGGGCCGTGGCCGGTGTGCCAGGGCAGGAAGATGGTCGGCACCAGCCACACCGGGTGGCCGAGCCGCTCCAGCGCGAACGACAGCGCCCGCGTGCCGACACCGCCGCGGGCGACCTGCGAGGAGATGGCCACCACCGCCGGGCGAACGGGCGGGGCCGGCGGCGGGGCGGAAGGGCTGGCGGAGATCGGATCGGTCATCGCAAGGGGCACCCGTGGAAGGAGCCGCACTTTTTTCAGGAGGCGGGCGCAGGATGAAAAACGAACCGGCGCCTCCCTTGTGAGCGGCGCCGGATGAGCCGCCCGCTGTTATGCCGGATGCGGGGGGGCAAGCGCAACACCGCGCGGGCCGGTGCCGGGCCGCGCCGCCGGCTCACAATCTGGTCCGCAACGCCGCCGCGCGGCGCCGCAGCACTTGACCCCGGGGCCCGAAAACCCCAAAGAACGGTTCCAATTGTGCCGTCCGGCCGGACGGTGCGCCGCGGCGGACCGGGAAGCCCCTTTTGCCCGCCGGCCGGCTTCATCCGGGCCTTCATTGCGAGGAACGCCAGCGATGCAGAAATTCACCGTGCTGACAGGGGTCGCCGCGCCGCTGCCGCTGATC
>NZ_DAISHT010000094.1:0-12855 GCF_036822375.1 Pseudoxanthobacter sp.
ATTGCCGCGTGGGCTCCGGGGATCGTCGCCGCCCTTCTGGGCGTGACAATTCTCCTGAACGTGGAGGACGGATGACGCGCCCGCAGCCGAGGCCGGTTACGGACGGGAACAGACGATTGCGGACGCTGCTGCTTGGCGCGACCGCGATGACGCTGGTCTTTTGCCTTACGGCACCTGCAAATGCGCAGTTCTCGTCCCTTGGCATCAACGAAGCGACCGGAGCCACGGCCGACCCCAACAGCCGGATGCTGCTGGAGGCGGATCAGGCGGACTATAACTCCAAGACCGGCGCCGTGCAGGCGAGCGGCAACGTTCAGGTTTATTACGACGGCAACACGCTGGTCGCCCAGCATGTGAAGGTGGACCAGAAGGCCGACCGGCTTTCGGCCGAAGGCGGCGTGCGCGTGACCTCGCCCGATGGCAACGTGGTGCAGGCCCGCTCGCTGGAAGGCGACACAAAGCTGGAGAATGCGACGCTCTACGGCGTGCGCGCCGATACCGAGCAGCGCACCCGCATTGCCGCCGAGGAAGCCCAGCGCACCGGCGGCGAGACCACCGTGTTCCGCAAGGCCGTCTATACCGCGTGCCCGACGTGCACCGATCTGCGGCCCAACAAGGCGCCGACCTGGCAGATCAAGGCCAAGGAGATCGACCACGTCAAAAGCGAGCAGATGCTCTACTACAAGGACGCCACGCTGGAGTTCTGGGGCGTTCCTCTGATGTGGATGCCGTATCTGTCGCAGCCCGACCCGACGGTGAAGCGCAAGACCGGCTTCCTCATCCCGACCATCATCAGCGGTTCGGGCATCGGCACCGGCGTGCGCCTGCCCTATTTCTGGGCGCTGGCGCCGAATTACGATGTCACCGCCACGGTCGTGCCGCTGTCCAAGCAGGGTGCGCTGCTGGAGGCGGAAGGCCGCTACCGCTCGCTCTCCGGCGACATGAGCATCTACGGGTCCGGTATCTATCAGGCCGACCCGGGCGCCTTCAGCGGCACCGACGGCGACCGCACCTTCCGCGGCCTCATCAAGTCGGACGGCAAATACTGGATCAACCCGGAATGGAGCTGGGGCTGGGATCTGGGCTGGAGCACCGATCCGACCTTTACCAGCGACTACCAGCAGCCGGTCAGCGGCACCGAGATCATCAACCAGCTGTTCCTGAACGGCCTCGGCGATCGCAACTATTTCGACTTCCGCGGCTATGCGTTCCGTGTCCTGCAGCAGAATCAGGACATGGCGACCATCGATCCGCCGGCGCCGTTCACGCCCTACGGCACTTACCAGCAGGAGAAGCAGCCGGTCGTCCATCCGGTGATGGACTATAACGGCGTCTTCAGCGACCCGGTGTGGGGCGGCGAGGCCTCCTGGCAGAGCAACATCACGTCGCTGACCCGCGACATGACCGATGCCTTCACGGTCGCCACCAACGACGACACTGACTATGTCACCCGCTTCCGCGGCGTGTCGGGCACCTACACGCGTATCAGCGGCAATTTCCAGTGGCGCCGGCAGTTCATTGACAGCTACGGCCAGACCATCACGCCGTTCACCTATCTCGACACCTCGCTCTATTCGCTGGAGAACGTCGACGGCGCGGTGACCCAGCTTGCCAACAACTCGGTTGCCGGCCGCATCATGCCCGCGGTCGGTATCGAGTATCGTTATCCCTGGCTCATCACCAGCAAGTTCGGCAATCAGGTGATCGAACCGATCGCCCAGATCATCGCCCGGCCGAACGAAACCTACATCGGCAAGCTGCCGAACGAAGATTCGCAGAGCATCGTGTACGACGACACCACGCTGTTCGAGTGGGATAAGTTCTCCGGCTTCGACCGCATCGAAGGCGGCACCCGCGCCAACGTGGGCGTGCAGTACACCCTGCAGACGCCAAGCTACGGCGCGCTGACCGCCATGCTCGGCCAGTCCTACAACATCGCGGGCGTCAACTCGTTCGCGGTGCCGGACATTCTGGACTCCACCGACGATTCCGGCCTGCAGCAGAATGCCTCCGACGTCGTCGCCCGCGTGGCCTTCGACACCCAGCTCGGCCTGCGTCTCGGCAGCCGGTTCCGCTTCGACGCCGACGATTTCTCGATGAACCGCGTCGAGGTTGCCGCCAACGCCACGCAGGGGCCGCTGACCACGCAGCTGACCTACGCCTTCCTCGGCCGCCAGCCGGGCCTTGGCATCGACGACGACCGCGAGGAAATTCACGGCGCGGCCAATCTGCGCCTCATCGACGAATGGCGCACGTTCGGCGCCGTGCGCTACGACATCCTGAACAAGCAGGTGGTCGGCGACGGCTTCGGCATCGGCTACGACGGCGAGAGCCTGAGCGTTTCGCTGGCGCTGACGGAGGACCGCTCCGGTTCGAGCGGCCTTGCGGTGGACCGCACCGCCTTTCTGCGCATCGGCCTGCGCACGCTCGGCGATCTGTCCTACTCGAGCGGCCTCGGCCAGTGACGCCGGTTCGCGACTTGCTCTGGCAGCCTTTGTTTTGCCATATGCGACGGCTGCATTTTAACCATGTCGTGATCCGGCCGATTCGGCCGGGTGCCGGACGGCGCCCCGCCACAGAGGCCCAATAACGAAGATGCCGATGACTGGAGCCCGCATCGTGACCGCATTCAGACTGGCGTGCGTGCTGGCCTGCGCGCTGACCTTCGGCTCGGTGGCCGGAGTGCATCCCGCGGCCGCGCAGATGACCGTGAAGGTGGTCGTCAACGATCTGCCGATCACAAGCTACGACATCGCCCAGCGCGCCGCGCTTCTGAAGCTGACGGTGCGGCCGCCGAACCCCACGCAGGCGGCCATCGACGAGCTCATTCAGGAACGCCTGCAGTTTCAGGAAGCCGGGCGCATGGGCGTCAAGGTGCCGGATTCGCAGGTCAATCAGGCTTTCGACAGCATCGCCCAGCGCGTGAAGCTGACCCCGGCCCAGCTCGGGCAGGTGCTGGCTCAGGCCGGCTCCAGCGCAGCGGAACTGAAGTCGCGCCTGCGCACCCAGCTGATGTGGGGCGAGGTGGTGCGCAAGAAGTTCCGCGGCTCCGGCGGCGTGTCCGATCAGGATGTCGTGCGGGCGCTGGCGGCCAAGGGCACCGGCAACATCAGCCACAAGACCGTCGAATGGGATCTGGTGAAGATCACCTTCGTCGTGCCGGCCAAGACCGCGGCGGCCGGGCGCCCGGCCCGCATGACCGAGGCCGAGCAGCTGCGCGCCCGCTTCACCTCGTGCGAGCAGGGCATTCCGCTGGCCAGGGGCCTGCCGGCCGTGGTGGTGAAGCCGCTCGGCAAGCGCATGGAATCCGATCTGCCGAAGCCGATGATTGAAATTCTCAACTCCATCCCGGTGGGCCACCTCGGCAAGCCGGATAACGGCGAGAACGGCATCGACATGATTGCCGTCTGCGGCCGGCGCGAGCTGGCCAGCGATGCCGCCGCGCGCGCCGAGATGCGCGACGAACTGACCAACGAGCAGGGCAATCTGGCCGCCCGTCGCTATCTGCGCGATCTGCAGCGCAATGCCGTGATCGAGTATCGCTGATGATGGACCGGACCGGGGCTGCGGCCGGACGGCTGCGGGCGGAGCGCTGAGGTGGCTGCCCTCGATGGCCTGCCGCCGCTGCGCGAGGTGATTGCCGCGCACGGGCTGGCGGCGCGCAAGTCGCTCGGGCAGAACTTTCTGCTCGACCTCAACCTCACGGGCCGCATCGCACGTTCGGCCGGCGATCTGGAGCGCTCGACGATTGTCGAGGTCGGTCCGGGGCCGGGCGGGCTGACGCGGGCGCTGCTGGCCTGCGGTGCGCGCCATGTGGTGGCGGTGGAACGCGACGAACGCTGCCTGCCGGCGCTGGCGGAAATCGCCGCCCACTATCCGGGCCGCCTGACGGTGATCGCCGGCGATGCGCTGACGACGGACCTTGCCGCCGCGGCAGCCGCCGCACCGGGCGCCGAGGCCGGCGGGCTGACGCAGATCGTCGCCAATCTGCCCTACAACATCGGCACCCAGTTGCTGCTGCAATGGCTGGAGGCCGACCCGTGGCCGCCGTGGTGGAACCGGCTGACGCTGATGTTCCAGCGCGAGGTTGCGCAGCGCATCGTTGCCGAAGCCGGCGACGATGCCTATGGCCGGCTGGGCGTGCTCGCCGGCTGGCGGTCGCGTGCGGATATCCTGTTCGATGTCGCCGCCAGCGCCTTCACGCCGCCGCCGAAGGTCACCTCGTCCATCGTGCAGCTGACACCGCGCGCCGAGCCGCTCGCCTGCGACGGGCGGCTGCTGAGCCGCGTCACCGCCGCTGCCTTCGGCCAGCGCCGCAAGATGCTGCGCGCGAGCCTGAAGAGCCTCGGCCACGACAGCGAGGCCCTGCTCGCCGCAGCCGGCCTGCCACCGACCGAGCGCGCGGAGAACATTCCTGTCGCGGGTTTCGTCGCACTGGCCAATGCCCTCGCCGCCCTCGCGCCGCGCCGTCCCGCTCCCGCCGCCTCGCCCTCGCCGGAGGCGTAAGGCCGGGGAGAGGCGTAAGGCCGACCGACGGGCGCGGACAGCCGAACCGGAAAAGCCGGTTGGCCGCATGGCCCGTGCGCGGCAACGAGGGCGCAATGCCGGGGTGCGACGGGCCCGCGCAGGCACAGCCATCATCGGGCCGCCAATCGGGCGGTGCAGAGAGCAGCGCAGAGGCAGGAACAGCCTCCATCGGCCGCGCGGTGCGCGGCCGGACGGACACCAGCAGGTCTTTTCCGCTGAGGTCCTGTCCTCAGAGAGGTCTGTCCCTCAAGGACCTTGCCCTCAAAGACCCTGTCCTCGGAGACCTTGCCCTCGGAGACCTTGGACCTTGTCCTCGGAAACCTTGCCCGCTGCGCTATGCGCGGCCGCACCGGGCCCGCCCGGCATCTGGCGCGGGCGGCCGGCGGGCCGGGTCAGCGGCCGGGCTTTACGGCCGGCCGGTCGCGGGCGGCAAGGCTCTCCACCAGTTCCATCACCTTTTCATGGGCCGAGTTCTGCGGGTCGCGCAGTTCGGCGGCGGTGTGGCTGGCTGCCAGCCGGGCCAGACGGGCAAGGGTGCGCATGCGCTGGCGCCGGCTGTTCTGCAGATCGCTCGGCGCATAGCGGAACAGAATGCGCGTGAACTGCCCCTCGCCGAACAGCCGGTTCAGTTCGGTCGTCGCCGTGTAGAGCAGGAACAGCACAAGGATCCAGGCCTGAATGAACAGGAAGCGGTGCCAGTCGATGGTATCGAGCAGATTGACGATGAAGCTGCCGCTGTGCCGTTCGAACAGCAGATGGTGCGCCCACGCCTCGATCAGCCGCGCGACGAACACGAACGCCCAGTAGATCACCGCCTTGAACAGCACCGGCTGGATCAGCGGCGCATTGTCGAAGCGCCGCAGGAACGGCATGCTGTCTGCCACCAGAACGGCCTTGCCGACCACCAGAGCCGCCATGATGGCCGCCAGATAGGAAACCGCGAACAGCAGGTCTTCGCGCAGCAGCAGTTTCTGCGTGGCAAGAATGAAGCAGAAGCCGATGGCGAAGAACGCCGTTGCAGGCAGCGCATGGCGCGCCTCCTCCAGCACGAACCGCACGGCACCGGCCAGACGTTGCGTCATTGGTTTCCCTTCCGAATCGGCGACGAGCCGCCGCCCGTCACTTGTATTCGAAAATGCGGCGCAGAATGCCCGGCGTCACGCCGGAGATCGGATTGTAGGTCAGCGCGGGCGCGGAGACCGGACCGTCGAGGCGGAAAGTGACGCCGATCAGGCCGCCATCCGGCCCGCCGCCCAGAATCTGGCCAATGACCGGAATCTTCGTCACGAGGTTGTTGACCGCGAAGATGGGAATGAACGTGCCCGTCAGCGCAATCCGCTGGCTGGCGAGATTGAGCGTGCCCGAGGCCGTGCCACCGGACGATTCGCCCCGCAGCACGATGTCGGAGAGCGTCAGCACATCGCCTTTCATCGAAAAGGCGATGTCGAGGCTGCGGAAGGCCGAGCCGGCATCGGGCGGCGGCTGCACGCGGGCGCCGGTCTTGCGGCTGACCTGCGTGGCCGCCGTGCTGACCAGCCCGGTCAGGGCCGGATCCTGATTGATGCTGAACTGCGTGACCTGCACCGTGCCCTGACTTGCACCGGATTTGGCAATGGCCGCCTTCAGCGTGCCCTGCCCGCCTTCCATGCGCGGATAGACATCGAGAAAGCGCAGCAGCCGCCCGGTGTCGCCGGCTGAGGCGTTGAGCGCCGTGCCGCCGCCGTTCGCCGCCTGCAGCGTCACCGTCACACCGCCGCCGCCCTGCCCGGTCTGGCCGGAAGCATTGAGTTGCGTCATCCGGCTGCCGGCCAGCGCGGCCTTCATCTCCATGTTGGAGAGCGACACGTTGCCGAAGCCGATCAGGCGGCCGATGCGGGCGCTGAGGCTGATTGGCGGCCCGGCGGCCGCGGCGCCGGCCTTGTCGCCGGAGCTTTTCTTGAGCTGCTGGATCAGCCCGCGCCCGTCATAGGAATCGCCGGTAATGGCGATGGCATAGCCCGCCCCGTTGCGGGTGATGCGGACTTTGAGATTATCGCCGGGCCTCAGGGCAAAGCGGCTGAAGGTGGCTTCCTGCAGGCCGGTTCTGGCGTCGAGCGTCAGCCCGCCGGTGATGGAAACGCCATCCGCCGTGACCGCGAGATTGCGGATGGTGAAGAGCGTGTCCTTCTGGTCCATGTCGAAGGTCGCCGCCGCGGCCGCGCCGGCCGCCTTGGTCCAGCCGATGCCGGGAATGGTCAGCCGCGCCGCCGTCAGGTCGAGCGACACCTGCTTGAGCCCGGTCGCGCTCTCGCTCATCGTCACGCCCACCGTGCCGCCGATGAGCCCGCCGAAATCGAGCCCTTTGGCCTTCAGGTCCGCCTCGCTCACCTGCAGGGTGATGCCGGCTTTGCCGGGCGGGGCGTTGGGGCCCGTGGCCTGCGAGATGCTGACATCGGCGGTGAAACCGTCGATCGTCGCCTTGCCGGTCAGCGTCATCTGGGCGTTGTCGGCGGTCACCGTCACATTGGCATTGCTGATGGTGTGGTCGCGGATCGGCACGGCGCTTGAAACGCCGGTCAGCACGGCCTGAATCTTCCACCGCACCAGCTTCTCGTCGATGGTGTCGCGCACCGGCCCGGCAACGTGGAAATCGACCTTCGCCTGTCCGCTGATGGCCGACGGCGTGATGCCGAGCGGCTTCATGGCGTTGATGGGCTTGTCGTCGGCCAGCGCCGCCAGCGCTCTGGCCTCGCCGGTCAGGGTGCCGTCGACGGTGATGTCGATGGCCCGCGAGCGCAGATCGCTGGTTACGACGCGAATGGCGCTGCCGGCAATGGGCGCCCCCAGCGCGGCCTGCAGCGCGGCGCTGCCGACGGTGACGACGATGTGATTGTCCTGCATCACCAGTTGCCCGGCACCGTTGGTGGCGTCGGGCATGGCCGGCGGCAGCTTCATCGCCGCACCGGTGAAATCGACCCGGAATTCCGCCGGCACCGCATCGGGCGAAACGGTGGTCGGATCGGTGTCGAAATCGAGCGGCGTCATGCGCAGCTTCATGGTGGCGTTGGGGATGAACCCGGCGAGAATGTTGCCGATGACCCACTTGCGGCCCGGTGTGGCGCTGAAGCTGGGCCACAGGCGGATGAAGGTGGAATAATCGACATTCGTCATCTTGCCGTCGATGGCGCCGCGCGGACCGTTGGGGCCGAAATCGAACGCCGCCTGAAGCGAGGCCTGCTGGCTGCCGGCGATGGCCTCCACCCGCTCCAGCGTGAACCGGCGGGTGGTCGGATCGAACGTGCCGTCGATTGCGGTGCTGTCCAGCACCACCGGCTGACCCGGAATGTCCACCGGGGCGATGCGCGCGCGCGGCAGCGTCAGGTCGAAGCGCCACTGGGTGCCGCCCGGCTTCGGCGCCGTCACGGTGCCGGCGAGCACGATTTCCGAGGCGCCGAACAGGATCGGCGACGGGCTGATGGCGATGTCGCCGGCCTGCGGGCGCCAGGCCAGGCTGATTTCGGCGCGCTGCAGCACCGTGCCGTCCTCGCCCAGCTTGATGGCACCGGTGCCGGCGCCCAGCCGCGCCGAGGCGGCAACGGCCCGGCCGGCGGCATCGAAGCGGCTGTCGACATGGGGAGAGAGCGTCAGCCCCGGGGCGATGAAATCGAGCCCGAAGGCCGTGGCGAGGCTGATGCCCGAGGCATCGATCTTCACCTCGGTGCCGCCGCCGGCCAGCGGCAGCCGTGAGAAGCCGGCCTGCCACTCCTGCCCGCCGGCGGTGGCCCTCATCACGCCGCGCACCATGCCGCCCGCGGCGGTGCCCACCGTCACCGCCACGTGCTGCAACACCAGCGGCGGCACGGCCGGCTGGTCGCGCGGCACGGTGATGCTGCCGTCCACGATGGTCGCCAGTTCCAGCCCGCGGTCGAAGGCCAGCGTGGAAAAGCGGCCGAGGCGCTCGTTCAGCATCTCCAGCAGAGCGACCGGCTCGGGATTGGTCATCTGCGCCGGCGGCAGCGGCGCAAGTTTCAGGTCCACGCCCTCGATGGCGATGGAGTGGATGCGCAGGCCGGCGCCGGTAAGGAAGGCGCTGGCGTCGACATCGAACACCGCGCGCGACACCGTGGCCGTGCCGACCGGCCCGCTGAAATGAATATCGCCGCCATAGACCACAAGGCCGTGGGCAAGGCTGAAGCCGACCTCCACCTGCCCGACCCCGGCGGAGCCCTCCCGGCCGGCCAGCGTTGCCAGCACAGAGTTGATTTCGCGCTCCAGCATGCCCAGCCGCACCGGGCCGACCAGCATCCAGACCACGAGGATCGCGGCCGGCACGCCGGCCAGCACCGCAAGGCACCACAGCACGAGGCGCAGGAGGTGATTGCGACGCCGCGGCCGCGCCTTTGCCGGTGCGGCAACCGGGGCCGCGGCTGCCGCCGGAGTGGCGGCACCCGGCCCGTCCGGCGCCGGGCGGTCCGTTGCCGGCCGCTCTTTCGCAGGGCTGCCTGCGGCCGGTTCTGCAGCCGGCTGCACCGCTTCGGCCGCGGCAATCGCCGCGGTCTGCGGCCCCTCGCCGGTGGCCTGCGGCGGAGATGCCCGAAGCGCAGACGGCTCGTCCGCGTCGGCGGGCACCGGCGTGACCGGCGCCGCGGCGGGCGGAGGGGACGCAGACGGAGAGGACGCAGATGGCGCAGAGGCGGATGGGGCAGAGGCGGACGGAACAGCGCCTGCGGACGGCGTGGCCACGGCATCCCCTTCGGGCGGCACGGCTGCCGCACGCTCCGGGGCTGCCTGCGCGCCCGGTGCCGCAGCGGCCCCGTCGCCGCGCGGCGCGGCGGCGGCCGGCACGGCGGGCCGGGGGCCATTGCGGTTTTCGAACTGCTCCATTGCGCACTTCACGGCTTTGGCCCTGCACTCAGGCAAGGGCAGTCGAAAAACCGGCCCGCAAGGGCGGTGGCAAGTCACATTGACGACCCCGCCCGGGCACCCTCAATAAGGCACCTTGGACGCTCGCAGTGCGGCTCGTCAACCAGCCTCGCCAGAACCGTGGAAACTTTGCCCACGAACCGGTGACCAACCGCCATCCGGCCGCCTGCACCGCCGTTCCGCCTGTCCGTTTCCTGTCCGCACCCAGCCAGAAAGGCCCGACGATCATGAGCGACAGCAGCCCGGTTTCCCTCGCCGCCGGCCAGAGCGCGCCGGATTTCGTCCTTGAAAGCGAATCCGGCCCGGTCAGCCTTGCCAGCCTCGCCGGCAAGGCGGTCGTGCTGTATTTCTATCCCAAGGACGACACCTCCGGCTGCACCCGCGAGGCGCAGGATTTTTCGGCGCTGAGCGAGGCCTTTGCCGCTGCCAACACGGTTGTCATCGGCATCTCGCCGGATTCGGTGGCGAGCCATGCGAAGTTCCGCATCAAGCATCACCTGAAAGTGCATCTGGCCTCCGACGAGGCGAAGACCGTGCTGCAGGCCTATGGCGTCTGGGCGCAGAAATCGATGTATGGCCGCACCTACATGGGCGTGGAGCGCACGACGGTGCTCATCGATGCCGCCGGCACCATCGTGCAGATCTGGCGCAAGGTGAAGGTGGCCGGCCATGCCGAGGCGGTGCTCGACGCTGCGCAGGCACTCGGCGCATGAGCGATCCGCGTGCCGGTGCCGGGCTGCCGCCCTCTCTGGCGGCGGCTGCCCGGCTGATCGTGGCTGCTGACGACCCGGCGGAAAAGGCGGCCCGTGCGCGCGAGGCCGCCGCGGCGTGGCGCGCCGGCCGGCTTTCGCTCGCCCGCCCGACGCTCGATCCGCCCTGCCCGGAGCGTCCCGGCCGGCCGGAGCGGCCGCTGCTGCTGGCCCCGCGCGACATGCCCAGGCGCTCCCTTCCCAACCGCGGCGAAAGCTCGGAGAAGGGCCGCATCGGCCTCATCCACGCGCTGGCGCACATCGAACTCAATGCCGTGGATCTGGCGTGGGATATCGTCGGCCGCTTCGCCCACATCGCCATGCCGCGGCCGTTCTATGACGACTGGGTGCGCGTCGGGCTGGAGGAAGCCATTCACTTCACCCTGCTCAACGAGCGGCTGGCCCGGATGGGGGCCACCTATGGCGACCTGCCGGCCCATGACGGCCTGTGGCAGGCGGCGCAGGAGACCGGCCACGACCTTTCCGCCCGCCTCGCCATCGTGCCGCTGGTGCTGGAAGCGCGCGGGCTGGACGTGACGCCGCCGATGATCGTGCGCGCCCGGGAGACCGGCGACGACGACACCGCGGCGATTCTGGAGCGCATCTATACCGACGAGAAAGGCCACGTCGCCATCGGCACGAAGTGGTTCCGCTTCATGTGCGACCGGCAGGGACTGGTGCCGGAGCCGACTTTCCATGCTCTGGTGCGCCGGCATTTCCGCGGGCCGCTGAAGCCGCCCTTCAACGACCGCGCCCGTTCGGAAGCCGGCCTCACGCCCGGCTTCTATCACCCGCTCGCCGCGCTGGCGCGCAGCTGACGGCGGCCGCGCTCAGTAGAGGCTGCCCGCCCCGCCGGAATCGGTCTGCCGCAACAGATCCTCAATCGAGGCCGGCGCGGCAGCAGCCGGGGCGGCGACGGGCGCCGGCAGCGGCTCCGGCACCGTCTGCGCCACGCGCCGCTCCACCGGCTGCGGCACCGGCAGCGGTGTCAGCCCGCCAACGGGATAGGCCGGCACCGGGCTCGGCGTGCGGCCCGGCGGCGGCAGTGCAACGCGGGCCGGCGCGGCCGTAGTGCTGCGCGAGGCGAGTGCGATGGGCGAGCTCGCCCGCACCGGCACTGTGCCGTGATTGTAGAAGGCATTGCCGCCGGCAATCGCCACATAGGTGCGGTTCGGCCGCGGATAGCTGGAATCGTGGGTGTGGAAGTACATCACACCCCGCAGGCCCGGATACCGCTGGCCGGCGAGCACCGCGTTCGCGACCTTGTAGGCGCGATACTTGGCCTTGCCGACCATGGGCTTGCGCAGCACGCCCGGTGCAAACTGGCTGGTCTGGCCGACCACGCCGCACACGCTGCGCGGATATTTGCGGGAAGAGACGCGGTTCATCACCACCGTGCCGACGGCCAGCATGCCGGCTTCCGACGAGCGGTTCGATTCGAAATACATGACACGCGCCATGCAGTCCCGGTCCGTCATGGTCGGGAACAGGCCGCATCCGGCAAGGGAGGCCGCGCCAAGCACCACCGCAACGGTGGGCCGTATCAGGCGCCACGCAATTGATGTCATGGTGCCACAGTGGCACGAGGCGCGTTAATGGCGGCTGAGCGGGATCGGCGCAATTGCATGCACCGCCTCTGAAAACCATGCACCGCTTCTGAAAACGCAGCGGCCGGCGGACCCCTTCGGTTCCGCCGGCCGTTTCTGCCGCCACCCTGCCGGGCGGGCTCAGTCGATATCCGACACCGCCACATCGGCGCCGCCGCCGATGCGCTGCACCAGCGAGGCTTCCATGAACGGATCGAGATCGCCGTTCAGCACGTCGTCGGGCGCCGTGCTGGTCACCCCGGTGCGCAGGTCCTTCACCATCTGGTAGGGCTGCAGCACATAGGAGCGGATCTGGTGGCCCCAGCCGATGTCGGTCTTGGAGGCTGCCTCGGCCATGGCCTTCTCTTCGCGCTTTTTCAGTTCCAGCTCATAGAGGCGCGCGCGCAGCATCTGCCAGGCGGTTGCGCGGTTCTTGTGCTGGGAGCGCTCGTTCTGGCAGGCCACCGCGATGCCGGTCGGAATGTGGGTCAGGCGCACCGCCGAGTCGGTGGTGTTGACGTGCTGTCCGCCCGCGCCCGACGACCGGTAGGTATCGGTGCGCACGTCGGCCTCGTTGATCTCGATGTGAATCGAGTCGTCGACCTCCGGATAGACCCAGACGCTGGCAAACGAGGTCTGGCGGCGGGCATTGGCATCGAACGGCGAAATGCGCACCAGCCGGTGCACGCCCGATTCCGTCTTCAGCCAGCCATAAGCGTTGTCGCCCTTGACCTCGATGGTCGCGGATTTCACGCCGGCCTGTTCGCCGTCCTGCTCTTCGATCAGGTCCACCTTGAAGCCGTGCTGTTCGGCCCAGCGGGTGTACATGCGCAGCAGCATCAGCGCCCAGTCCTGGCTTTCCGTGCCGCCGGCGCCGGCATGCACTTCCAGATAGGCATTGTTGCCGTCTGCCTCGCCGGACAGAAGCGCCGAGATCTGCCGCTTGGAAAGGTCGGCCCTCAGCGCACGGAGCTGCTCTTCCGCCTCGTCCACGATGGACGGCTCGTCCTCGGCCTCGCCGAGTTCGATCAGACCTACCGCGTCGTCAAGCTCGCGCGAAAGCCGCGTCACCGCCTCGATCTGGGATTCGA
>NZ_DAISHT010000095.1:0-12743 GCF_036822375.1 Pseudoxanthobacter sp.
GCGCCGGCATGACGCCGGGCAGCCACGGCACCACCTTCGGCGGCAATCCGCTGGCCTGCGCGGTGGGTCTTGCGGTGCTCGACGTCATTCTGGAGCCGGGCTTTCTCGACGAGGTCAACCGCATCGGCCTGCTTCTGAAGCAGAAGCTCGCCGGCCTCGTCGACAGCCACCCGCAGGTGTTCGATCTGGTGCGCGGCGAGGGCCTGCTGCTGGGCCTGCGCTGCCATGTGCCGTCGGCCACCGTCATCACCGCCATGCGTGCCGAGGGCCTGATCGGCATCGGCGCCGGCGACAACACCGTGCGCCTGCTGCCGCCGCTGATCGTGCGCGAGGCGGAAGTGGATGCCGCCATCGGGCGGCTGGAGGCGGCGGCAACCCGCATCGAGGCCGCCCTTGAGGCGAGCGAGCTGGCGGCGGCCGAAAAGGCTGTCGCGAAGGCGGCCGAGGCGGGTGCGAAGGAGCGCAAGTCATGAGCGCGCTGCGGCATTTCCTCGATCTCGATCAGATCGCGACCTCCGATCTGCGCCACATCCTCGACAACGCCCGCCGCCTCAAGGCGGAGCGCAGGGCGAGCCGCAGCGTCTCCGGCCCGCTCGCCGGTCGTTTCCTCGCCATGGTGTTCGAGCGGCCGTCGACGCGTACCCGCGTGTCGTTCGACATCGCCATGCGCGAGCTGGGCGGCGAGACGATCATGCTGACGGGCGCGGAAATGCAGCTCGGCCGCGGCGAGACCATCGCCGACACGGCCCGCGTGCTGTCGCGCTATGTCGATGCGATCATGATCCGCGTGCTGGATCATGCCGCGCTGGAGGAACTGGCGGCGAATGCCACCGTTCCGGTCATCAACGGCCTCACCAAGCTGTCGCATCCCTGTCAGGTGATGGCGGATCTGCAGACCTTCGAGGAGCATCTCGGCCCGATCGCCGGCCACAAGGTGGCGTGGGTCGGCGATGCCAACAACGTCATGGCCTCGTGGGTTCATGCCGCCGTGCATTTCGGCTTCGAAATGCGCATGGCCTGCCCGCCGGAGCTTTCGCCCGATCCGGCGCTGATTGCGGCGGCGCAGGCGAAGGGTGCGAAGGTGCTCGTCACCACCGATCCGTTCGAGGCAGCGGACGGCGTCTCCTGCGTCATCACCGACACCTGGGTGTCGATGGGCGACAAGGAGCGCGAGCGCCGGCAGAACCTGCTCGCCCCCTATCAGGTCAACGACCGGCTGATGGCGGCGGCGGCGAAGGATGCCATCTTCATGCACTGCCTGCCGGCCCACCGCGACGAGGAGGTGACCACCTCCGTCATGGACGGGCCGCAGTCGGTGGTGTTCGACGAGGCCGAAAACCGCCTGCATGCCCAGAAGAGCGTGCTGGCGTGGTGCCTGCGTCTGGAGGGCTTCTGAGCATGGCGGAAGAGGCGATCGTGCCGGAGGGCGGGCAGGGGCCGGCGCCGGCCGACAGCGTGCTGCCGTTTGCGGTGGAAGCGCTCGACGTGCGCGGCCGCGTGGCGCTGCTCGGGCCGGTGGTGGATGCGATCCTGTCGCGCCACGCCTATCCGGCCCCGGTCGCCCGGCTGCTGGGCGAGGCCATCGTGCTCACCGCCCTGCTCGGCACGGCGCTGAAGTTCGAGGGCCGTTTCACCCTGCAGACCTCCACCGATGGTCCGGTGGACATGCTGGTGGTCGATTTCGAGACCCCGGACCGTCTGCGCGCCTATGCCCGCTTCGATGCGGAGCGCGTGGCGCAGGCCGGAGCCACGGCCGAACCGGGCGTGCTGCTCGGCCGCGGCCATCTGGCGATGACGGTCGATCAGGGCGCCCACACCCAGCGCTATCAGGGCATCGTGGCGCTGGAAGGCGCCAGCCTCGAAGAGGTGGCGCACCAGTATTTTGCCCAGTCGGAACAGATCCCGACGCGGGTGCGGCTGGCCGTGGCGGAGGTGATGAGCCGCCGCCCCGGCGAGGCGCCGCATCACGGCTGGCGGGCCGGCGGGCTGATGGTGCAGTTCATGCCCGAGGCGGGCGAGCGCATCGCCCATCGCGACCTGTCCCCCGGTGACGATCCGCAGGGCGGCGCGGCCGGCAGCGATGCCGACGACGACGATGCGTGGGTGGAGGCGCAGGCCCTCGCGGAGACCATCGAGGACCACGAGCTGACCGACCCGGACCTGTCGCCCGAGCGGCTGCTGTTCCGCCTGTTCCACGAACGCGGCGTCCGGGTCTACGATCCCCGGCCGCTGTCCGACCGCTGCCGCTGCTCGGCCGCGAAGGTGGAGGGCGTGCTCAACAGCTTCACCGACGAGGAGCGGGAGGAGATGACCGTGGATGGCGAGATCGTCGTCACCTGCGAGTTCTGCTCCACCGTCTACCGCTTCCCGGCTAAGGCCTGAAACGGCGGCAGCCGGCGGTTTTGGCGGGTCGTGACAATTGACTCGACCGTGCGGATCATTATAGTCCGCGCGTTCCGAAAAGGCGGCGCCGCACAGCGCCGCCAAACGCGCTGCCCGAGGCTTTCGGGGCGCGGCGTGCCTGCGAGCCACGCTGCGTCCGTCCCCAAAGTCTGCCGGCAGCTCCTCCGGCCTCCCCGGAAGAGCGGCCTGCGGCGCCGAAGGGCGCGAAACCCGTGCTTTGCGGGCCGGCAACGCCATGTGGCGTCGGGGGCCGGTCGCAAAGCCAGAAACTGAAGGCTGAACAGATGTTCGCAGTCATCAAGACCGGCGGCAAGCAGTACCGCGTTGCGGCCGGCGACAAGCTCACCGTCGAGAAGCTCGAAGCGGCTGCCGGCGAAACCGTGACCTTCGGCGAGGTTCTGCTCGTCGGCGGCGAGGCCGGCACCACCGTCGGTGCCCCGCTCGTGGCCGGTGCCTCCGTCACCGCCGAGGTGGTGGAGCAGGCCAAGAACGACACGGTGATCGTGTTCAAGAAGCGCCGCCGCCAGAATTCGCGTCGCCGCAACGGACACCGCCAGCGCGTGACCGTGGTGCGCATCACCGGCATCAACGCCGCCTGATCCGTTTTCAGCTCCGCGGCCGCCCCGGCGCCCTGCGCCGGGAAGACGACAGGCCCGGATCCTTGTGACCCGATACCGGCTTCGGCCGGTCAGAACATAGGAGAGCCCCCATGGCTCACAAAAAGGCAGGCGGTTCGTCCCGTAACGGCCGCGATTCCGCTGGTCGCCGTCTCGGCGTGAAGAAGTTCGGTGGCGAGAAGGTCATCCCGGGCAACATCATCGTGCGTCAGCGCGGCACCAAGTGGCATCCCGGCGCCGGCGTCGGCATCGGCACCGACCACACCATCTTCGCCGTAGCCGAGGGCACCGTGTCCTTCCAGGCCAAGGCCAATGGCCGCACCTATATCTCGGTCGTCCCGACGGCCGAGGCTGCTGAATAATCATCCGGCATGGGTTTCCGCCTGCGCCGGTCTCGTCCGGCCCGGGTGCGGAACATGCGGTTCTGAATACCGAGGGGGGACGGGAAGCCGATCCCCCCTCGTGTTATTTCGGACCGGAGACCCCTGCGATGACGGATGCAGGCGACCCTTGCGACGAGGACGATGAAAGTCCCTCGACCCGGCGGCTGAAGTTCTGCCGCCCCGCCATGAGCGATGCCGCGGAGCTCGCCCGCCTGGCCGACAACCCGAAGGTGGCTGCGAACATCTCCATGATGCCGCATCCCTACCGCCGGTCCGATGCCGAGGCATGGATCGCGCGCTGCGGGGCGCTGTCGGCAGGGGAGGCGGCCTTCCTGCTGCGCGACCGGACCGGCCGGCTTGTCGGCGGCGCCGGGGCTGCCCGGCAGGAGGACAGCGCAGAGCCGGAGATCGGCTGCTGGATCGGCGAACCGTTCTGGGGCTCCGGCCTCGGCACGGAGGCCGCACAGGGGCTCATCGACCATCTGTTCCGCGTCCACCGGCCGGTGGCGGTGTGGGCGGCCTGCCGGGTGACGAACGCCGCCTCGCGCCGCGTCATCGAAAAGTGCGGGTTCCAGTGGGCCGGCACGGGGCTGAAGCAGTCGCGGGCGCTGGGCGGCATGATGGCGGTCGAACGCTATCGGCTGGAACGGCGCTCGTGGGTGGCGATCAAGGCGTGGGCCGGTGCCGGCCTGCCGGGCCATGCCGGCGGGGTGCGGCCATGACGGGGGCGATGACGACGGCACCCGACTGGTCGCATGATATCATCGCCACGCCGCGGCTGGCGCTGCGCCCGCCGGTGGCGGACGATGCCGGGGCGCTGTTCGAGGCCATCGACGATGCCGCCATCGTGCGCATGCTGGCCCGCGTGCCGTGGCCCTATGAGCAGGCCGACGCGGCCGCATGGGTTGCGGGTGCGGCGGCCGATCACGCCGCCCGGCGCGGCTTCCACCGCGTCGTGACGGACGGGGCCGGCCTGTGCGGCGTCGTCAGCCTGTCGTTCTCGCCGGTCAGCCTGTTCGAGCCGGCGCCGGAACTCGGCTACTGGATCGCCCGCAACCGCTGGGGCCGCGGCTATGCCACCGAGGCCGGGCGTGCGCTGCTGACCTTTGCCTTCGCCCGTCTGGGCGTGACGGCGGTGCGCAGCGGCGCCTTTCACGACAACCCTGCCTCGCTTGGCGTTCAGGCGCGGCTGGGCTTCGAGATCGTCGGCCGGTCCGACGTGTTCTGCCTTGCGCGCGGGGCCAAGGTCGCGCATATCGACACCATGCTGACGCGGGCGCGGCTTGAAGAGATCGGCCTGCTGCCGGCCTGAAAGGCACCCGCGGCGCTGCTTGCAAAAGTCTGAAGACCCATGAAATTTCTCGATCAGGCCAAGGTTTACATTCGCTCCGGCGACGGCGGCGCCGGGTGCGTGTCGTTCCGCCGCGAGAAGTTCATCGAGTTCGGCGGGCCCGATGGCGGCGACGGCGGACGCGGCGGCGATGTGTGGGTGGAGTGCGTCGACGGCCTCAACACCCTGATCGACTATCGCTACCAGCAGCATTTCCGCGCCCAGACCGGCGTGCACGGCATGGGCCGCAACCGCTCCGGCGCCAAGGGGCAGGATGTGGTGTTGCGGGTGCCGGCCGGCACGCAGATCCTTGAGGAAGACGGCGAGACCCTCATTGCCGACCTGACGAAGGTGGGCGAGCGGGTGTGTCTTGGACGCGGCGGTAACGGCGGCTTCGGCAACGCGCATTTCAAGACCTCCACCAATCAGGCGCCGCGCCGCGCCAATCCCGGCCTTGAGGGCGAGGAGAAGTGGATCTGGCTGCGCCTCAAGCTCATCGCCGAGGCCGGTGTCGTCGGGCTGCCCAATGCCGGCAAGTCCACGTTCCTTGCGGCGGTGACGGCGGCGAAGCCGAAGATTGCCGACTATCCTTTCACCACCCTGCACCCGAACCTCGGGGTGGTGCGCGTCGACAGCCATGAATTCGTGATGGCCGACATTCCGGGCCTGATCGAGGGGGCGAGCGAGGGCGTCGGCCTCGGCCACCGCTTCCTCGGCCATGTGGAGCGCTGCCGCGTGCTGCTGCACCTCGTCGACGGCACGCAGGAAGACGTTGCGGAGGCCTATGGCGTGGTGCGCGAAGAGCTTGCCGCTTATGGCGGCGGGCTCGACGAGAAGCCGGAGATCGTGGCGCTGACGAAGATCGATTCCCTCAGCGAGGAGCTGCGCGCGGAAAAGCTGGCGGCACTGGGTGCGGCCTGCGGCCGCCGTCCGCTGGCGATTTCCGCCCTCAGCCGCGAGGGCGTGGAACAGGCGCTGCGGGCGCTGTGGCGCACCATCGACGGCAGCCGCGAGGGCGGCGGCATGAACACCGTTCCGGCGCCGGAGGATGAGCCGTGGCGTCCCTGAACCCCGTGGTGGCGGATCGCCGGGTCGGTGCGGCCCGCCGTCTGGTCGTCAAGGTCGGCTCGGCGCTGCTGGTTGAGAACGGCGCCGGCGCGGGCCGGCTGCGCAGGGAGTGGCTGGCGAGCCTTGCCGACGATATCGCGGCGCTGACGCGCGGCGGCACCGAGGTGATCGTGGTTTCGTCGGGCGCCATCGCGCTTGGCCGCGGTGTGCTCAAGCTGCCGCGCGGGGCGCTGAAGCTGGAGCAGGCGCAGGCCGCCGCCTCCGTCGGGCAGATCGCGCTGGCGCGGGCGTGGAGCGAGGCGCTGGCCCAGCGCGGCCTGGTTGCCGCGCAGGTGCTTCTGACGCTGGGTGACACCGAGGAGCGGCGTCGCTACCTCAACGCCCGCAGCACGCTTGCCACCCTGCTGCGGCTGGGGGCCGTTCCCGTCATCAACGAGAACGACGCGGTTGCGACCAGCGAAATCCGCTACGGCGACAACGACCGTCTGGCGGCCCGCGTCGCCACCATGGCGAGCGCCGACCTGCTGGTGCTGCTGTCGGATATCGACGGCCTCTATACGGCGCCGCCGGCCCACGACCCGGCTGCGCGGCACATTCCGGTCGTGGAACGGATCACCCCGGAAATCGAGGCCATGGCCGGCGCGGCGGCTTCGGAATTTTCCCGCGGGGGCATGAAGACCAAGATCGATGCCGCCAGAATTGCGGTTTCGGCCGGCACCGCCATGGTGATCGCATCGGGCAAGACGCTGGCGCCGCTGTCGGCAATCGACCGCGGGGCACGCTTCACCTGGTTCGATGCCCATGCGACGCCGACCCAGGCGCGCAAGACATGGATCGCCGGTTCGCTCGATACCCACGGTACGCTGACGGTCGATGCCGGTGCCGTCGCGGCGCTGGCGGCCGGGCGCAGCCTGCTGCCGGCCGGCGTGGTGGCGGTGGACGGCAGCTTCAGCCGCGGCGATGCGGTGCGGGTGATGTCGGAGACCGGGCGCGAGATCGGGCGCGGGCTGGTGGCCTACGATGCCGATCAGGCCGCCAGCATCATGCGCCATTCCAGCCATGAGATCGCGGAACTGCTGGGCTTTGCCGGCCGGGCGGAGATGATCCATCGCGACGATCTGGCGCTCGACGATGTGGCACTGGCCGCCCTCGGCACGGCGGCGGCACTGGAAATCTGATTTTCTCGGGGAGAGACCTCACGATGCTGACCGAAACCGCCCCCCGCGCCGCGGCTGCCGGTGACGCCGCCGGCGCCCTGCCGGCGCTGATGGACGGGATCGGCCGGCGCGCCCGCGCCGCCGCCCGCGTGCTGGCGCTGAGTTCCGATGCCGCCCGAGCGGCGGCGCTGAAGGCCATGGCCGTCCGCGTGCGGGCCGGGGCCGCCGCCATTCTGGCGGCCAACGCCGCCGATGTCGCGGCCATGAAGGCCCACGGCCAGATCGCCTCGTTCATCGACCGCGGCACGCTGGACCCGGCCCGTCTGGAGGCGATTGCGGCCGCGCTGGAGGCGATTGCCGGGCTGCCCGATCCGGTCGGCACCGTGATTGCGGCATGGGAGCGGCCGAACGGGCTGAAGATCGAGCGCGTCCGGACCCCGCTCGGCGTCATCGGCGTGATCTACGAGAGCCGGCCGAACGTGACGGCGGATGCCGCCGGGCTGTGCCTGCGGGCCGGCAATGCGGTGATCCTGCGCGGCGGTTCCGACGTGCTGGCGACCTCGCTGGCCATCCACGCCTGCCTCGTGCAGGGCCTTGAGGATGCCGGGCTGCCGGGCGATGCGGTGCAGCTTGTGCCGGTGGCCGACCGGGCCGCGGTGGGGCTGATGCTGCAGGGCCTCGGCGGCACGGTCGATGTCATCGTGCCGCGCGGCGGCAAGAGCCTCGTGGCGCGGGTGCAGGCAGAGGCGCGGGTGCCGGTCTTCGCCCATCTGGAGGGCATCTGCCACGTCTTCGTCGACCGGGCGGCCGATCTCGATATGGCAAAGGCTATCGTGGTCAACGCCAAGATGCGCCGCACCGGCATCTGCGGCGCGGCGGAAACGCTGCTGGTCGACCGCGCCGTGGCCGGCACGCATCTGGTGCCGCTGCTGCAGGCGCTGGCGGCGGCGGGCTGCCGCATCCGCGGCGATGCCGCGGTGTGCGCCGCCTTCCCGGCGGCCGAGCCGGCGACCGAGGACGACTGGTCGACGGAATATCTCGATGCCGTCATTTCCGTGGCGGTGGTGGACGGGCTCGATGCGGCCATCGCCCACATCGAGCACTACGGCTCGCACCACACCGACGCCATCGTGACCGACGACGCGGCGGCGGCCGGCCGCTTCCAGCGCGAGGTCGATTCCGCCATCGTGCTGCACAACGCGTCCACGCAGTTCGCCGACGGCGGCGAATTCGGCATGGGGGCGGAAATCGGCATTGCCACCGGGCGCATGCATGCGCGCGGCCCGGTGGGCGTCGAGCAGCTGACGAGCTTCAAGTACCGCGTCCACGGCAACGGCCAGACGCGGCCCTGAACGGCCGGCCGGCGTCCCATGGCCGATCCGCGGTCCGACCCAGCCCCCGCCCGCAATCCGCCGCCGGCTTTCGCCGGTGCGCGCATCGGGCTCTATGGCGGCTCGTTCAACCCGCCCCACGCCGGCCATCGCCATGTGGCGGAAACCGCCCTGCGGCGGCTCGGCCTGCAGCAGGTGTGGTGGCTGGTGACCCCGGGCAACCCGCTGAAGGTGCCGGGGGCAACCCCGCCGGCGGGCAGCCGCCGCACCGCGGTCGCCGGTCTGGTCGGCGGCGGGGCGGCGATGGCGGTCACCGATTTCGAGGCGGCGCGGGGCTTCCGCTATTCTGTCCAGACGCTGCGCTTCCTTGCCGCCCGTCATCCCGATGTGCACTTCGTCTGGATCATGGGGGCCGACAGCCTTGCCAGCCTGCACCGCTGGCGCGACTGGCGACAGCTGATGGCGTGCTTTCCGGTGGCGGTCGTCGACCGGCCGGGCGCGACCCGCGCAGCCCTCGCCGCGCCGGCCGCGCGGGCCTTCGCCCGCTTCCGTGTGCCGGAGCAGGCGGCCCGCACCCTGCCGGGCCGGCGGGCACCGGCCTGGTGCTTTCTGCACGGGCCGCTCGATGCCTCGTCGTCGTCGGCGCTCCGTGCGGCGGCGGGCCGCAGCCTGCGCGTGCCGCTGCGCTGAGACGCAGCTTTTCTTGTGCACTGCGGGTGCAAGGCCGCCCGCCGGGTACCGATGCCGATGCGCCTTGTCAGTGAGGAACCGAGATGCCGACCGCCCCCCGTTCTGAAAAAACTGCCGCTCCGGTGTCGCCGGAAGAAGCGCTGATCTACACCATGGTCAGCATCGCCGCCGTCGACCGCGACATGGCGGATATCGAACTCGGCACCATCGGCGATCTGGTGGCCGGCCTGCCGGTGTTCTCGCATTATGACAGCGAGCGGCTGATCGAAACCGCGCGCGACTGCGGCGAAATCCTGCGCAGCGACAATGGCCTCGGCCTTGTGCTGGAGGTGATCCGCGATGCGCTGACGCCAGCGCTGCGCGAGACCGCCTATGCGCTGGCGGTGGAGGTTGCCGCCGTCGATCTCGACGTGGAGCAGGAGGAACTGCGATTCCTCGAACTGCTTCGCGACCGTCTGGAAATCGATCCGCTTGTAAGCGCTGCCATCGAGCGTTCGGCGCGCGTGCGCCTGCGGATGCTGTAATTTTACGACTTTTGGCTGATGCATCCGGTTGTCGCACCCGGGCAGCCCGCCCGGGTGCGGTTTGTAAACTTTCGTCGCATATTTGCTGCGGTGCAACGAAGGCCCGACCGTCCGATCCGGCGGGAACTCGATAAAAACCGGCCTCTTTTTGCCAGTTCTTGTTGCGGCGCCCACTTTTGCGCAACGGAATTACACTGCATTTGTGAATTTGCGTAAGCTTGCTAACATGCAGTTAGCAGCTTCAATCCTTGTGCGGGGGGGTTCCATTTGCAAAACCAGCCCGGATTTGGGCGCTCCGCCGTCCCGGCAAAGCGTCCGCGCTCCCGTTGCGCGAGATCAGGTGACCGGCCATGAGAGACATCCTCGAACAGCTTGAGGCCCGACGCCAGGGCGCCCGCCTTGGTGGCGGACAGAAGCGAATTGACGCCCAGCACCGGCGCGGCAAGCTCACTGCCCGTGAGCGCCTCGACCTGCTGCTCGACGATCATTCGTTCGAAGAATTCGATATGTTCGTCCAGCATCGCTGTGTCGATTTCGGCATGGACAAGCAGGACAAGATCCCGGCTGACGGCGTGGTGACCGGCTGGGGCACCATCAACGGCCGCAAGGTCTTCGTGTTCGCCAAGGACTTCACCGTTTTCGGCGGCTCGCTGTCGGAGACGCATGCCGCCAAGATCGCCAAGATCCAGGACATGGCGCTGAAGATGCGCGCCCCGATCATCGGCCTGTTCGATGCCGGCGGCGCCCGCATTCAGGAAGGCGTGGCGGCGCTCGGCGGCTATGGCGAGGTGTTCAAGCGCAACGTCGCGGCCTCGGGCGTGATCCCGCAGATCTCCGTCATCATGGGCCCGTGCGCCGGCGGCGACGTGTATTCTCCGGCCATGACCGACTTCATCTTCATGGTCCGCGACACGTCCTACATGTTCGTGACCGGCCCGGACGTGGTGAAGACCGTCACCAACGAGACCGTGACGTCGGAAGAGCTGGGCGGCGCCAAGGTGCACACCAGCAAGTCCTCGATCGCCGACGGCGCGTGGGACAACGACGTGGAGGCCCTGCTGCAGGTCCGCCGCCTGATCGACTTCCTGCCGGAGCACAACCAGTCGGGCGTGCCGTTCTGGCCGACCGAAGATCACGGCCGCCGTCAGGAAGACAGCCTCGACACGCTGGTGCCGAGCAACGCCAACACCCCCTACGACATCAAGGAACTGATCCTGAAGGTCGCCGACGAGGGCGATTTCTTCGAGATTCAGGAATCCTTCGCCAAGAACATCGTGACCGGCTTCATCCGGCTTGAGGGCAAGACGATCGGCATCGTCGCCAACCAGCCGATGGTGCTCGCCGGCGTGCTCGATTCCGATGCCTCGCGCAAGGCGGCGCGCTTCGTGCGCTTCTGCGACTGCTTCGGCATCCCGATCGTCACCTTCGTCGACGTCCCGGGCTTCCTGCCGGGCACCGCGCAGGAATATGGCGGCCTCATCAAGCACGGCGCCAAGCTGCTGTTCGCCTATTCGCAGGCGACCGTTCCGATGGTGACGGTCATCACCCGCAAGGCCTTCGGCGGCGCCTATGACGTGATGGCTTCCAAGCACATCGGTGCCGATGTCAACTTCGCCTGGCCGACCGCGCAGATCGCGGTGATGGGTGCCAAGGGCGCGGTGGAGATCATCTTCCGTCAGGACATGGGCGATCCGGCGAAGATCGCCGAGCGCACCAGGGAATACGAGGACCGCTTCCTGTCGCCGTTCGTGGCGGCCGAGCGCGGTTACATCGACGAGGTGATCATGCCGCACTCCACCCGCTGGCGCCTGGCCCGCGTGCTGAAGATGCTGGCGTCCAAGAACCCCGACATTCCGTGGCGCAAGCACGACAACATCCCGCTCTGAGGTGTTGCTGCCGGCCGGTGGCGCGCGCATCCGCGCCCCGGCCTTCCTCCGATCCCGCCAGGGGCGCCCACCGGCCGCAGGCCGGCGCATTCCGCCCCTCAACCGTTTGATCCTGGTCATGGCCTCCCCCGGCAGAAACGTCATAAAAGCCGGTGCGTTAGAGGCCACGCCTACCGAGGGCCGCAACCCGTGTTCTCCAAGATCCTGATCGCCAACCGCGGCGAGATCGCCTGCCGCGTCATCAAGACCGCGCGACGGATGGGCATCAAGACCGTTGCCGTCTTTTCCGACGCCGACAAGGATGCGCTGCACGTCGCCATGGCCGACGAGGCCGTGCACATCGGCCCGGCCCCGGCGGCCGAGTCCTATCTGATCATCGAGCGCATCATCGCCGCCTGCAAGAAGACCGGCGCCGAGGCCGTGCACCCGGGCTACGGCTTCCTGTCGGAGCGGGCCGCCTTCGCCAAGGCGCTCAAGGAAGCCGGCATCGTCTTCATCGGTCCGAACCCCCATGCCATCGAGGCGATGGGCGACAAGATCGAATCCAAGAAGGCCGCCAACGCCGCCGGCGTTTCCACCGTTCCGGGCTTCCTCGGCGTGATCGAGGATGCCACGGCGGCGGTGAAGATCGCCAACGAGATCGGCTATCCGGTCATGATCAAGGCGTCGGCCGGCGGCGGCGGCAAGGGCATGCGCATTGCCTATTCCGCCAACGGCGTGGCCGAGGGCTTCGAGCGGGCCCGCTCGGAGGCGAAGTCGTCGTTCGGCGACGACCGCGTCTTCATCGAGAAGTTCATCACCGATCCGCGCCACATCGAAATTCAGGTGCTGGGCGACAAGCACGGCAACGTGATCTATCTCGGCGAGCGCGAGTGCTCCATTCAGCGCCGCAACCAGAAGGTCATCGAGGAAGCCCCGTCGCCGCTGCTCGATGAGGAAACCCGCCGCAAGATGGGCGAGCAGGCGGTGTCGCTGGCCAAGGCCGTGGGTTACGACTCCGCCGGCACGGTGGAATTCGTCGCCGGTCAGGACCGCTCGTTCTACTTCCTGGAGATGAACACCCGTCTGCAGGTGGAACACCCGGTGACCGAACTGATCACCGGCATCGACCTTGTCGAGCAGATGATCCGCGTGGCCTACGGCGAGGCGCTGCAGATCGCGCAGGACGACGTGAAGCTCAATGGCTGGGCCATCGAGAGCCGCGTCTATGCGGAAGACCCGACCCGTAACTTCCTGCCCTCCACGGGCCGTCTCGTCACCTACCGCCCGCCGGTGGAAGGCACGACCGACGGCATCACGGTGCGCAACGACACCGGCGTCTACGAAGGCGGCGAGATCTCGATCTACTACGATC
>NZ_DAISHT010000096.1:0-6890 GCF_036822375.1 Pseudoxanthobacter sp.
GCCGCCTCGGCAAGCGCTTCCTGTCGGTGGAAAGCCACATCCTGATGATGGCCGCAGCTCAGCCGTTCATTTCGGGCGCCATCTCCAAAACCATCAACATGCCCAACGATGCGACGGTGGAAGACTGCACCGCCGCCTACCTCTCCTCGTGGCGCCTCGGCCTCAAGGCCAACGCGCTGTATCGCGACGGCTCCAAGCTGTCGCAGCCGCTGAATTCGCAGCTCCTCGCCGATGACGAGGACGAGGCGGAAGAGGCTGCCGAGGCCATTATTGCCGCGCCGGCCGTGCAGCGGGCGGCGGCGGTGGCCGAGAAGATCGTCGAGAAGGTGATTGAAAAGGTCGTGGAAGTGCGCCGGCGCGAAAAGCTGCCGACGCGCCGCAAGGGCTACACCCAGAAGGCCATCGTCGGCGGCCACAAGGTGTATCTGCGCACCGGCGAATATAACGACGGCCGCCTCGGCGAAATCTTCATCGACATGCACAAGGAAGGCGCGGCCTTCCGCTCGCTGATGAACAACTTCGCCATCTCCGTGTCGCTGGGCCTGCAATATGGCGTGCCGCTGGAAGAGTTCGTGGAGGCTTTCACCTTCACCCGCTTCGAGCCGGCCGGCATGGTGCAGGGCAACGAGGCCATCAAGAACGCCACCTCGATCCTCGACTACATCTTCCGCGAGCTGGCGGTGTCCTATCTGGGCCGCGACGACCTGAGCCATGTGCCCCCGGAGGCGATCGGCGCCACCACCATGGGCTCGGGCGTCAACGAAGGCCGCTCCTCGGCAGAAGCCGTGGTGTCGCGCGGTCTGGTGCGCGGCCACACCGAGCGCTTCCGCACGGCCGACCCGGCCGGTTCCGCCGGTCCGGGCAGCCGGGCTGCGGCCCCCAGCAACGTCACGGCGCTGCGCGCATCGGGCAATGCGGCAACCGCGGTTGCGACCGCCACCGCAACGATGTTCCATCGCAATCTCGACACGGCGGAAGAAACGGCGGTCGAGCTTTCGGTGGCGGTGCCCAGGGCGGCGGAGAGCCATGCCGAACGGGCCGCAATGGCCCGCCTCAAGGGCTATGTGGGCGAATCCTGCACCGAGTGCGGCAACTTCACCATGGTGCGCAACGGCACCTGCCTGAAGTGCGACACCTGCGGCGCGACCAGCGGCTGTTCGTAAAGACGATCCTCTGGCGGAATATTCGAAACAGGCAGCCGGGCATTCCATCGATGCCCGGCGAACATAATAGAGAATGCCTCGATTACCCATTCTGTATTCAGACTTGCCAAGCTGAGCATGAACTGGGCAAAACAAAAAAGGCCGAGGATTAACCCCGGCCTTTTATCCCGCGTAGCACCAGCTGAGGTACTGGCGGGCGACGAACGTAGAATAGATTCTCCGTCCGCTGGTGACACTCGGACTATGGAGAATGGATCGGCGGCCGTCGAGCGGAACCTTGGCTTTTTAAACAAGGAACTTAAACATGGCTACTAATCCTCCCTCAGGCGACGGACATCGCAACGGCGCTGTCAAGGGACGCTCTCAAGTGCTCAACCCCAAAACCAAAACTTGGACAAAACGCGATACCTCGACGGGGCATTTTTTGGGTGGAAAGAAGGACGGCACGCCCTTTAAGGGCGTACGGAAAGAAAAATAATTGCGCACCATGGTGCGCAACGGCACCTGCCTGAAGTGCGACACCTGCGGCGCGACCAGCGGCTGCAGCTGATCGCACCGCAATCCGACAATCCCGCCCCGCCCGGATGCCCGCGCATCCGGGCGGGGTTTATCTTTAAGAACAAAAGAGAAACATTTACCGCGCAAGGTTGTCCCCCGCACCAGACCAAGCGGTCCGGTTTCAGTGAGCCGTTTCTTTTAACCGCCTGAAAAGAAAAGACTTGCCACCGCCCTTCGGTATCGGTGACGATTTGATCATATTGACTTTACGCAAAGCCGGACGAACCGCTCTGTGGCCTTCTCACGGAGTGGTAAAATTGCACATATCAGGATTCCGGGACACGCAGGGCCCGGAAGCGGGCTGAAATTGGACGCTCCAGAGCCGAGACGAACAAAACGGGACATTCTGCAACCTGACGCAACCTCCGGGACGCGAGAGCGGCGGAAGACGCGGTTGTATGCCCCGTTTTGTTCCGGCGGCCCAGACGCCGGCCCTGCCGGTGCGCGGCTGCAACCGTGCGGCCGCGGGGCGGTCCGTTCATGATCGATGCCGGATCGCCCTATCTGGAATTCGCCGCGCTGGCGCTGGGGTTGCTTGGCAACGCAGCGGTGGTGACGGCGCTGATCCAGTTCGTAACCAGTCTCGAATCGTCGCTGCGCCGCCGCCGGCCGGCCCTGTCGCCGCTGCTGCTCGGCGCGGGCTTCGGCATCATCGCCGTCGCCTGCATGGCCTTTCCGGTCGCAACCCTGAACGGTGCGCGGCTCGACCTGCGCGCGGTGCCGCTGCTGCTGGCCGGGCCGTTCCACGGCATCGTGGCCGCCGCGGTCGCCGGGGCCATCGCGCTGATCGCCCGCATCTCCATCGGCGGATCGCGGATGGAGATGGCCGTCGTGACCATCGCAGCGGTCTCGCTGATCAGCATGGCGCTGGCGGCCGCGCGCGGCTGGCGGTTCAGCACCGCCCGGCCGGTGGCCCTGCGGCGGCTCACGCCGGCGCGCCTCGCCGGCATGGCCATCCTGCTGCCGCCGGTCGGCATTCTGCCCAGCTATGTGTCGGCGCTGCTGGCCGGCACGATCGACGGCCAGTTCTGGCCGATCACGCTGTCGCTGTGGTTCATCAGCGCGCCAGTGGTGCTGTTCAACGGCGCCATGATGGTGCGCGACGAGGGCCGCAGCGCGCTGGCAAGCCGGCTTTCCGAAACGCGCGCGCTGATGCAGGCGCTGGCTGCCAAGATCCCCGGCATCCTGTTTCGCGGCCGGCTGACCCCGGAAGGCCATTACACGCTCAGTTTCGTCAGCACGCGCAGCACCGAGATCCTCGGCCTTGCACCGGAAACGCTGACCAGCGCCCCCGACCCCCTCGCCCTTCTGCTGCACCCGGACGACCGCGCCCTGGTGCACGACACGCTGCAGAAGACGGCGCGGGGGGAACGCGAACCCGGCATGCTGGAATATCGCGTGATACGGCCCGACGGTGCGGTCGTGTGGCTGCAATCGCTGTCGTCCCTCAATGCCGGGGCTTCTGCCGAAGAAGGCGGGCTCATTATCGACGGCGTGGCTGTCGACGTCACCGAGCGGCACCTTTCGGAAGAGCGGGTGCGGGCGGCCCATGCCCGGGCCAACTGGCTGGCGACCCACGATCTCCTCACCCGCCTGCCCAACCGGCAGGCCCTGCAGCAGCAGATCGCCGGTAAGATCGCGGCAGCCGGCAACAGCGGGCGGGTCGGCCTCGTCATCTTCGATCTGCGCGAAAGCCGCATGGTCAACGAGCTGTTCGGACAGGGCGCCGGCGACCGCCGTCTCATCCACGCCGCGCAGGTGCTGACCGGCGCTGCCCCGGACGACGCCGTGGTGGCCCGCACCGGCAGCGACGATTTCGGCATTCTGCTGCCGAACATCGCCAACGATACCGCGCTGGAGACCATCAGCATCCGGCTGGCGGTGGCGCTGCAGGCGCCGTTCCTCATTGCCGACCAGCCGGTGCCGCTGCGCGGCCACGGCGGTTTTGCCACCGCACCGTCCGATGCCGGCGATGCCGACCGGCTGCTGCAGGTGGCCGGCATCGCGCTGGAAGCCGCCCGCGAGGCCGACAGCGACATGCCGGTGCGCTACAGCACCGTCATCGAGCAGCGGCGCAACGAGCGGCGCCTGTTCGATCAGGAGCTGGAACAGGCGCTGGATCGCGGCGACCTGACGCTGGTCTGGCAGCCGGTGGTGCGCTGTTCCGACCGCACCGTGATGGGCCATGAGGTGCTGGTGCGCTGGCAGCGGACCGACGGGCCGGTCTCGCCGGAACAGTTCGTCTCCCGTGCCGAGGCGACCGGCCTGTGGGGCCGGCTCGATGCCTATGTGCTGCGCCGGGCCTGCCGCATGGCGGCCGAGCGCGGCAACGACCACTGGATTGCCGTCAACGTTTCGGCGGCATGGTTCCGCGTGGGCGATCTCGTCAGCCTCGTGCGCACCGTACTGGCAGAAACCGGGCTGCCCGCCGCGCGGCTGTGGCTGGAAATCACCGAACGGGTGCTGATCGAGGAGCGGGCGAAGGCCATCGAGGTCATCGGCGCGCTGCGTGCCATGAACGTGAGCGTCGCCATCGACGATTTCGGCGCGCTCTATTCCTCGCTCGGCTACCTCTACGCGCTGCCGATCCAGAAGATCAAACTCGACAAGAGCTTCATCGACCACATCGACACCCGCCTGCGCGCCCGCACGGTGGTGGGGGCCATCCTGTCGCTGTGCCACGATCTCGGCGTGGAGGTGGTGGCCGAGGGCGTGGAGACGGAAGCCCAGTTCGCGCTGCTGATGCGCCTCGGCTGCCCGGCCGTGCAGGGCTATCTGACCGGCCGGCCGCAGGGCGAACCGGCGCTCGCCGCCCTGCCCCGCAGCTGAGGCCGGCGCGTCGCAAACCGGGCCGGCAAACCGGGCCGGATTGCGGACCGGGCCCGGTTCAGGGCGGGCCGGGCGCGAACCGCGCCGGGCCCCGGCCACCCGCCCCGGCTTCCGGTCCGGGCCGGCCGCGGTCCGCGCCGGAGCATATTCCTGTCGGATGCGGTCGTGCCGGGCCGTTTGCGCTGCAGGGCAGTGCCGGCCGCCGCGCGGAGCGGCTGACCGGGGCGCCGCCTCAGTTGGCCGCCGGACGGCTGGCGGCGCTCCGCGCCCGGGCATCGCTGACGATCTGGCGGAAGCCATCCTCGTCCAGCGCCGAGGGCACCATGAAGGGACCGACGAGATAGACCGGCGTTCCGCTCAGGCCCAGCGCCTCGGCCTCCGCCGTGGTGCGGCGCAGGAGGGCGGTGATGTCGTCGCGGTGGGCCTTCAGGTCGGCATCGAGGCGCGTCATGTCGATATCCGTCGCCGCCAGTGCCGCGCGCATGTCGGCGGCCGTGATGCGGCGTCCGTGGATGGCCATCAGCGCATCGTGAGCCTCCACATAGCGGCCCTGATACTTGGCGGCCAGCGCCAGTTCCGCACCGCTGTTCGACGAGGCCGCCAGGATCGGCCAGTCCTTGTAGATGACGCGCACATTGCCGTCGCCGGCAACGACCGCGTTCATCGCCACAGCCGATTCCTTGCAGTAGGGGCAGTTGTAATCGAAATAGGTGACAATGGTCACATCGCCGTGCGGATTGCCGCCGACCGGGGCATCCGGGTCCTTCAGCACGCTTTCAGGGCTGACCGCAGCCTCCGCCGCAACGGCAGCGGGCAGCACCAGCGCAAGGCCCGCGGCGGCGGCGAGAAGGTGGCGGCGGGTCAGGGCGGCGGTCATGGCAGGCTCCGGGGCTGATATTTCGGACGGGTATTTCGGGCTTGAATTTCGGCTCTGGATTTCAGGCCCGGTCGCGTCGCACGCCGGCATCGGCCCGCGGGCACCCGCGCTCAGGCACGGGCGTTATCGAGGATGCGGCCGAATTCGGCCGCGCCGATCAGGCCGATGCTGCGGCTGTCGGCAATCTCGCGGCCGGTGACCGGATCGATCACAAACAGGGTCGGCGGGCCGACCACGGAGAAGCGCCGCATCAGCGCCTCCGCCTCCGGCCCGCCCGCGGTCACATCGGCGCGGATGACGGCAAAGCCGGCAAGGCGGGCCCGCACCGCCGGATCGGCCATGACGGTGCGGTCGATCTCATGGCAGACCGTGCACCAGTCGGCGGTAAAATCCACCAGCACCGGGCGGCCGGCCGTGCGCGCCTCGGCAAGGGCGGCATCGAAGGCGGCCGGCGTCGTCACGCTGCGGCCGAGGGCGGCGGCAGTGATGGCACCGCCGGCCGGCGCCGGCACCGGGCCGACCAGACCGGCCGGCACGAAGCCGCCGGCCACCGCCACCAGCACGAGGCCCGCCGCCACGCTGCCGCCGCCGGCCAGCCGGGCCAGCAGCGCCGGGCTCCACTCCAGCCGGCCGGCGCGCGGGTTCCACGCCGCCAGCCACAGGCCGGCCATCAGCGCCAGCGCACCCCACAGCGCCAGCGTCACGGCCTGCGGCAACACGCGGCCGGCCATGAACACCGCAAGCCCCAGAAAGACGAAGCCGAAGGCGTGGCGCACCATGTCGAGCCACCGGCCGGCCCGCGGCAGAAGGCCGGCACCGAAAGTGCCGAAGGCGATCAGCGGCAGGCCCATGCCCAGCCCCAGCGCGAACAGCGCACCGGCGCCGCGGGCGATATCGCCGCTCTGCGCCACATAGAGCAGGGCCGCCGCCAGCGGCGGCGTCACGCACGGACCCACCACCAGCGCCGAACCGAAGCCGAGCAGCGCCGCGCCGCCGACCGAGCCGCCGCGGCCATCGGTCAGGCGCGACAGCGCGCCGTTCCAGCGCGCAGGCATCTCAAGGCTGAACAGGCCGAACATCGACAGCGCGAGCGCCACGAAAACGAGCGCGATGGCACCGATGGCCGCCGGCTGTTGCAGGAGCACCTGCAGATTGAGCCCCGACCACGCCGCAGCGATGCCGACCAGCCCGTAGGCCGCCGCCATGGCCAGCACATAGGCCGACGACAGCGCGAAGCCGCGCCCGCGCGACAGCCGCTCGCCGCCGGCCCGCACGATCACGCCCGACAGAATCGGGATCATCGGAAATACGCACGGCGTGAATGCCAGCAGAAGGCCGAAGCCGAGGAAGCTGACCAGCACCAGCGCCGCCGGGCCGGCAAGAAGCCCGCCGCCGGGCGGCGCTGCGGGAACCGCCTGCGCCGTTGCGTCCGCGCCCGGCGTCACTGCCGGCGCAGCCTCTGC
>NZ_DAISHT010000096.1:6990-12692 GCF_036822375.1 Pseudoxanthobacter sp.
GGGTGCCAGTTCCTGCCGCAGCGTTCATCCGCACCGTCGTCCTGTTTCCTGAAACCCGCCGCCCCGGATGCCGCAAACCGGCCCCGCACACCTGTTCTGCCGGTTGACCAGACACTTGTGGCGGTCTTATGCCCGAACAGGCAATAAAGCCCGGAAAGTCCGCTTCAGAAAGCCGCCCCCGTCAAGCCACACCGCCTCAGGAAGCGGTCTGAACCGGCGCGGCCGGCATCGCAACCCGTCGTCCGGGATGAACCGCAATCGCGGGCGGAACCGGGGCACCCTGCGGCACGCGGCGTAAGTGCGGATGTGCTGCGGCGCCGGTCTGTACCGGCAGGGTTTTCTTGCCCGCCGGGCGCGCCCCGGCGATAAGCAGGGATGCCGGGCGCGGGCGGCGACGGCGCGCGCCGCACTTGCGATGATGACGCCGCCGGCGGAAGCCAGAGAAGGGGCCATGCACATAAACCGAGACGAGCTGCATCATGCCCTGATGGATCTGGTCAGCGTGATGACGCGGCCGCAGCCCGACCAGCGCCTGCTGGCCGAAGCCGGGGTGCAGCTTGACCGGGCGCTGTTTCCGCTGCTGGTGCGCATCGGCCTTTACGGGCCGGTGGGCGTGGTCGATCTGGCCGAAATGGTCGGGCGCGATCACTCCACGGTCAGCCGCCAGCTTGCCCGCCTTGCCGAACAGGGGCTGATCGAGCGCAGCTGCGCCAGCCGCGATCAGCGCGTGCGCACGGCCGTTGCCACGCAGGCCGGGCGCGAAATGGTTGCCGCCATCGGCGCCGCCCGGCGCCGGCTCTATGCCAAGGTCCTCGCCGGCTGGAGCGAGGCCGACAAGGCCGCCCTCACCCGCCTGCTGCGCCGCTTTGCCGACGACATGGACCGCACGCTGGTCTGGCCGCCGCCGAAGGACGAGCCCGCACCGCCGGCGCCGGACACCGGACGCGGCGTTTGACCGCCCTCGCCCGCGCCGCCAGCCCCTTGCGGCGCTTCCGGGAACGGGTATGCGTTGGCGGACACCGCCGCCGGCCGGCCCGGGCCAGCGCGCTTATCGCCCGCACCGTGCCGGTAAACGGCAGAACCAGTGACGAACCGGCGGCCGCGCAGCCGCCCGCGGGGATGCAATGGCCGATCCGAATGCCGAGGGTGCGGACCCGCGCGCCGGGACCGACGATGCACCGGCCTTCCGCGAGGCCGCCGGGGCCATTGCGGAGGGCTTTCTGGCCGCCGTCCGCACCGCCCTTGCCGCCGGCGATGCGCCGGCCCTTGCCGTGCTGGCGGGCGACCTGCACGAGGCCGACCTTGCCGACCTGATCGCCGCCCTCGATGCCGACGAGCGCGTGCCGTTCGTGCGCCTGATGGGCGAGCGGCTCGATTTTACCGCCCTGACGGAACTCGACGAGAGCCTGCGCGTCGCCATCCTGCGCGCGCTGCCGCCGGAATTCGTCGCCGAGGGCCTTACGCGCATCGAATCGGACGATGCCGTCTACATTCTGGAAGACCTGAGCGAGGCGCAGAAAAACGCCATTCTGGCGCGCCTGCCGCATCTGGCCCGCATGCGCGTCAGCCGCTCGCTCGATTATCCCGACGAGACCGCCGGCCGGCGCATGCAGACCGAGTTCCTCGCCGTGCCGGGGTTCTGGACCGTGGGCCAGACCATCGACACCATCCGCGAGGACAACGACCTGCCGGAAGAGTTCTACGAGGTGTTCGTGGTCGATCCGGCCTACCGGCTGATCGGCACGGTCGCCCTCGACCGGCTGCTGCGCGCCCGCCGCGGCGCGCGGATGCGCGAGGTGATGCGCGAGAACCAGTTCACGGTGCGCGCAACGGAAGATCAGGAAGAGGTCGCCCAGCTCTTCAAGCGCTACAACCTGATGTCGGTGGCCGTGGTCGACGATGCCGCCCGTCTTGTCGGCATGCTCACCATCGACGATATCGTCGACGTGATCGAGCAGGAAGCGGAAGAGGATATCCGCGCGCTCGGCGGCGTCGGCGACGAGGAAATGTCCGACAGCGTGTTCTATGCCGCGCGCAGCCGCTTTCCGTGGCTGTTCGTCAACATGTTCACCGCCTTCCTCTCCGCCTCGGTCATCGCGATCTTTGACGAGACCATCTCCCACATGGTGGCGCTGGCGGTGCTGATGCCCATCGTCGCCTCGCTCGGCGGCAATTCCGGCACGCAGGCCATGACCGTGACGGTACGGGCGCTGGCGATGCGCGAACTGAGCCGCCACAATGCCCTGCGCGTGCTCGGCCGCGAAATGCTGGTGGCGCTGATGAACGGCGCGGTGATGGCGCTGATCGTCGGCGCCGTCGCCTCGCTGTGGTTCACCAACCACGAGGTCGGCCTCGTCATCGCCGCCGCGCTCGTCGCCAACGTGCTGACCGCCGGCTTCGTCGGCGTGGTCATTCCGCTGGCGCTCAGCGCCGTGCGCATCGATCCCGCCGTGGCCTCCGGCGTGCTGCTCACGGCCATCACCGACATGGTCGGCTTCTCCGCCTTCCTCGGGCTCTCCACATGGTGGTTCGCCCTCGCCGCCTGAAGGCGGCCGGCCCCGGATATCGGGCCTCCGGCCGCACCCCCGACTGTCAGGCCTCCGGCCACTTCCCGTGATATCAGGCCTCCGGCCTCATCCCCTGACTATCAGGCCTCCGGCCTCCTCCCCGGATATCAGGCCTCCGGCCTCCAGCCCGTCAGCGACAGCGCCGCCTGCATGTGCAGCGGCACCGGGGCCGTCACGTCCACGCGCCGGCCTTCCAGCGTGAAGGCGATGTGGCGGGCGTGCAGGTGCAGCCGGGCGCCGGTGCGCGGTGCACGGCCGTAGATGGCATCGCCCAGAATCGGAAAGCCGCTGTGGGCGGAGTGGATGCGAAGCTGATGCGTGCGGCCGGTGACGGGCACCATCTCCAGCCAGCTGAAGCCGCCGCCGCGCCCCAGAACGCGCCAGCGCGTGGCCGAGGGCTGGCCGCCTTGCGCATCCACCACCATCCACCAGCCGCGCTGGGCATCGCGCTTGCGCAGCGGCGCCTCGATCAGCCCTTCCTCGCCCGCCGGCCCGCCTTCCACGACCGCCCAGTAGGCCTTTTCCACCCCGCGCCCGGCAAAGAGCCGGCCAAGGGCGGCAATCGCTCCGGGCGTGCGCCCCAGCACGAGACAGCCGGAGGTCTCCTTGTCCAGCCGGTGGGCCAGTTGCGGCAGGCGCGGCGCGCCGAACCGCAGCGCCCCGAAACCGTCTTCCAGCACCAGCCCGCCTTTCGGCCCCTTGTGAACGGCGATGCCGGCCGGCTTGTCGAGCACGATCGCGGCCGGATCGCGATAGAGCACCCGCTCGCGCAGGCCGAGCGGGTCCGGCTCCTCCGCCGGTCCGTTGCCGGTTCCCCGGTGCTGCCCTGTCATGGCGAATCTCTTCCTTCTGGCGGCGCCCGCTTCCGGTGGCGCCCGCATGCGCTGTGCCCTCAGTTGCCACAGGCCGCGCGCCGGCGCCACCCGCGGTCGCTTTGCCCCGCGCAGGCGCAGGCTCTAGGCTGGCGGCCGCGAATCTTCTTCCCCTCCTTATCCCAGCGACAAGACGGCCAGCGATGATTGTGACCAGCGGCGAAACCGTGATGGACTTCTTTGCCGAAACCACGGCGGAGGGCGCAACCGTGTTCCGCCCGGTGCCGGGCGGCTCGCTATTCAATGTCGCCCTCGGCGCCGCCCGCCTCGGGGCCCCGACCGGCTATCTCTGGGCCATCTCCGACGATCTGTTCGGCGCCCCCTTCGCCGCACTGCTGCAGGAAGCCGGCGTCGATCCGCGCTGGATCGCCCGCACCGCCCGCCACGGCACCGTCGCCTTCGTCGACAACACCGGCCCGACCCCCGCCTTCACCCTGCTGGACGAAGGCAGCGCCGGCCGGCTGTTCGATCCGCAGGAGATGCCGCCGCTCGGCCCGCAGGTCAGCATTCTCCACACCGGTTCCTATGTTCTGGCCACGGAGCCGGTCGGCTCCCGGCTTGAAGCCCTGATCGAACGTGAGGCGCCTAACCGGCTGATTTCCTTGGATATCAACATCCGCCCCGGACTGATCGAAGATGCCGCCGCCTACCGCGCGCGGCTGGCACGGCTGATCGGACGGGCCAGCATCGTCAAGGCCAGCGAGGAGGACCTCGGCTGGTTCGCCCCCGGCCGTTCGCCGCTGGAGGTGGCGGAAGGCTGGATCGCCGGCGGCGCATCGCTGGCCGTCGTCACGCTCGGCGGCGACGGCGCCCTTGCCGTGTGCCGCGAGGCGGTGGCGCAGCGGCCCGGCCGGCGGGTCACCGTGGTCGATACCGTTGGCGCGGGCGACACGTTCATGGCCGGCCTGCTCGCCGGCCTCCACCACCGCGGCCTCGTCGACCGGGCACGGCTCGATGCCCTGACGCTCTCCGACATCGCCACCCTGACCGACAACGCGATTGCGGCTGCGGCCATCGTGTGCAGCCGGCGCGGCTGTGCGCTGCCGTGGCGCCACGAGGTTGCGGAGTTCGCCTGAACCATCTGAGAAACAACAAAAAAGGCGCCCCGAAAGGCGCCTTTTCAACGATCTTCAGCGGCAAAGGCCTCTTGCCGGCGAGCCGCCCGCTCAGCCGCGATCGCGCAGAAGGCGCGCTTTCTCGCGGTTCCACGTGCGCTCCTTCTCGGTCTCGCGCTTGTCGTGCAGCTTCTTGCCGCGGCCCAGCGCCAGTTCCACTTTCGCCCGGCCCTTGTCGTTGAAGTAGAGCTTCAGCGGAATAAGCGTCATGCCTTCGCGCTGCACGGCAATGGCCAGCTTGTGGATCTCGCGGCGATGCAGCAGCAGGCGGCGCGGCCGGCGGGTCTCGTGGTTGAACTGGTTGGCCTGCAGATATTCCGGGATATAGGCGTTGTAGAGGATGAGGTCGCCGCCATCCTCCGCCGCATAGGAATCGGCGATGTTCGCTTTGCCGGTGCGCAGCGACTTCACCTCGCTGCCGTGCAGTTCGATGCCGGCTTCGAGCGTGTCGACGATTTCATAATTGAAGCGCGCCTTGCGGTTGTCCGCAACCAGCGTTCTGGCCGGGGCGTTCGCGCGCGACGCAGCCATGATTGTCTCTCCCTCGGGCCGGTTTGCCGGGTGCGGGGCACCCGTCCGGTCATCTGCAGACGGCACACGGGCCGGAGGCCCGTGCGGCCCGCCACAGATAGGGACGCCGGGCATTCAAGTCCAGCGTCCCGTCAGATGCCGGTCCGTTGCCGGCTTTCAGATGAGGCCGGCGTGGGCCATCGCAGCGCGGATTTCGGCCTGCGTGGCCTCGCTCACCGGCACCAGCGGCAGGCGCAGCTCGTTGTGCAGCTTGCCGAGCAGCGACAGGGCATACTTGGCCCCGGTCGGGTTCGGCTCCAGGAACAGCGCGCGGTGCAACGGCATCAGCTGGTCCTGAAGGACGAGCGCAGCGGCATAATCGCCGGCCGCCGTGGCCGCCTGGAACGCCGCCACCAGCTTCGGCGCCACGTTGGACGTGACCGAGATGCAGCCGACGCCGCCATGGGCATTGAAGCCGAGGGCGGTGGCATCCTCACCGGAAAGCTGCACGAAATCCGGGCCGCAGGCCGCGCGCTGCAGGCTGACGCGGGCGAGGTTCGCCGTCGCATCCTTGACGCCCTTGATGGTCGGGCAGTCGCGGAAGAGACGGGCCATCGTCTCCGGCGTCATGTCGATCA
>NZ_DAISHT010000097.1:0-12678 GCF_036822375.1 Pseudoxanthobacter sp.
ACGTGGCCGGTTACGGCGTCGGGCGGATGAGACAGCAAACTGCCGTTGCTGCGCTATCACGCGATAGATCCCGACCGTCGGCGACGGCGGCCGCAGACCTCGCCGAGTGCCCGTTCAGCGACAGTTGCGCCGCTGCTCCTCCTCAGGGGTGTGCCTCGGAGGGGATCGCTGACGCCAAAGCGGAACTCGCGATGCGCGCGGTTTCGAGGAGTTGATCGAGAGTGTGGCCGCTGCGGGCCTTGGCTGAAAGCCCGCACATCACTGTGCTCACAAAGTTGGTCACCCGTTCCGCATCCTGCGGATGACGTGCGGCAACATAGTCCAGAATGGTCTTCTCGGCAGCGCGGTTGAATGCGCAGGCCGCTTCGCGCGCCTCCGGGTCGTTGGAGCGCGTGCCCTCAATAACGAGGCATCCGGCTCGGCCAGACGCGTCTGCATACCGCCGTGCGGCTTCTTCGAGAAGATGCGCAAGCGCGTCAGCAACAGGGCGGTCATCCCGCAGAATATCGGAAAGTGGGATGGCCCCGTTTTCCGACCACCGATCCAGAACACGCGAAAACAGCGCGGACTTGCTGTCGAACGCGGCGTAGAAACTCGGCGGGTTTATGCCGAGCGCCTTTGTAACGTCGCTCACGCTGACCGCGTCATAGCCACGCTCATGGAAAAGCGCCTGCGCTGTTGCAACCGCCTCCTGCGGATCGAAGCGCCGCGGCCGTCCGCGGGGTTTGATATTTTTTGTACTCATGATTACAAAAATCATTGACTGAGCGCCGGAGACAATTATGTATCGCCTCGTACATTAATGTGCAAGGAGGCCGTATGTCGGCGTTTCAGGAAAAATCGGTTCTGGTCCTCGGCGGAAGCCGCGGTATCGGCGCCGCAATCGTCAGGCGTTTCGCGCAGGACGGCGCAAAGGTGACCTTCACTTACGCCGGCTCGGAAGCGGCCGCCGGGCAACTGGCCGCAGAGGCCGGCGCTCGGGCGGTCCGGACGGACAGTGCGGATCGGGATGCGGTCATTGCGAGCGTCCGCGAAAGCGGGCCGCTGGACGTTCTGGTGGTCAATGCCGGCATCGGCATCTTCGGAGATGCGCTGGAGCAGGATCCGGATGCCATCGACCGCCTCTTCAGGATCAACATCCATGCGCCCTATCATGCCGCTGTCGAGGCGGCCCGGCATATGCCGGAAGGCGGCCGGATCATCATCATCGGATCGGTGAACGGGGACCGCATGCCTGTCCCCGGTATGGCCTCCTATGCCGTGAGCAAATCTGCGCTGCAGGGGCTGGCCCGCGGACTGGCGCGCGATTTCGGTCCGCGTGGCATTACCATCAACGTCGTGCAGCCGGGCCCCATCGATACCGATGCCAATCCCGCCGATGGCCCGATGAAGGACGTGCTGCACAGCTTCATGGCCATCAAGCGCCATGGCCGGCCGGAAGAGGTGGCCGGGATGGTCGCGTGGCTGGCCGGACCGGAGGCCAGCTTCGTCACCGGGGCCATGCACACGATCGACGGCGCATTCGGCGCGTAAGGAAGGCGTTACGGCGATGACGACAATCGGCATAATCGGCGCGGGCGAAGTGGGAAGCCAGCTGGCCCGCGCCGCCATCAAAGGCGGCTATGAGGTCGTCATCGCCAATTCACGCGGCCCTGAAAGTCTTCGTGCTCTCGTGGCGGACCTCGGAACTGCGGCCCGGGCCGCGACGGCTGCAGAAGCGGCGGCGGCCGGTGATTTCGTGATCATCGCCGTCCCGCTCAGGCTCATCAATGACATGCCGGCCGAGGCCCTCGCCGGCAAGATCGTGCTCGATACCAACAATTACATGCCCTGGCGTGACGGGCGCTATGCAATGGTCGATTCCGGGGAAAAGACCGAGCACGAGCTTCGTCAGGAACACCTGCCGAAGTCCAAGGTCGCCAAGGCCTTTACTCATATTCAGGCGCCGCGCCTGTTTCTGTCCGCCCGCCCGGCCGGCGATCCGAACCGCCACGCCCTGTCGGTTTCCAGCAATTTCCCGGAAGCAGTCGAACTGGTGACGCACCTCTACGACCGGTTTGGCTTCGACACCGTCGACAACAGCCCGCTCAGCGAATCCTGGCGCAGCGGCCCGGGCCAGCCCGCCTGGCTCGCGCATGCCCATCAGACACGCGATCAGCTTGCCGCAAACCTGCGCAAGGCGCGCCGTCTTCCGCGACGATAATCAGGCGGGCCGTGCGGCCGGCTTGCGCGATGAATGAGGCGGCGCGCACCGGCCGGGGAACCGGACTGCGCTCTGTTTTTCATGGGAGATGACGGGCATCGGAAGCTCGCTGCGAAGCAGTTCGGCTGCGTTTGCCATGCGGGCTGCTCCTGCACCGGCAGGCTTGTTTCAATGATATCCGATTATGGCCTTAAAAACGTATCGAATGACATGCGAACCGGGGATAGTTGCTCGTAAGAAATCCTGAAAAACACAGAATCAGTCTTTATTTTCAAATTATTACAGATATAAATTCTGTATAATAACAAATGAATTATCGTTCTGCGCCGCATATACTGTCGCCAATGCGCGCGTCACAGGTATTCGCCCATGGGGTGAGGGCGCGGCAGCGAGATGGGCGGGGATTCCGGCGGATATCCGGGACCGGGGGCTTCCGCGCCTTTGCGTCGGGGAGTGACGATGGCGATCTTACGGGGGATGGCACTGCCGAAGGCGGTGTCGCTGGCATTTCTGTTCACGGCCTTATGGCTGTGCTTCGCGGGCGTGGCCGTGCGCGCCGCGGACAAGGCGGACCGTTCCGCCGGCCCGGGCGAGGGCGCGATCATTGAGAAGCAGATCGACGCGGATCTGGCCGATGCGAAAGCCGATCTGCTGAGCATCCTGACGCGGCTGCGCGGCTCGTTCCACGGTGCGCTTGCGGCCGTCGAAACCTTCCCGGCCGATATGATGGCCGCGCTCGACCGCGAGGAACCGCGGGAGGAAATCGATGCGTGGGTGTTCGGCGGGCTGGGTGCCGGCGTCGTGGCCGTTATTGCGGGCCTGATCGTTGCCATTCCCTTCGAGCGGTTCACGATCGGCCATCCGAAGGCGCTCCCGCCCGGCGAGACCGAACTCTCGGTCAACGAGCGCATTGCCTTCCTGCTGCGGCGCGGCGGCCTCTGGCTGGTCGGCACGCTGATCCTGTTTCTCGTCGGGCTCGGCGTGCTGGAGGTTCTGGGCAAGGATCATGACCTGCTGCACCGCACCGCGCTGCTGATTCTGGTGTGGTTCGCCGGGGTGCGGGCGGCGCGGCAGATTTTCCGCACCATCGTCGCCCCCGGGCTGCACGGCTGCCGCATCGTGGCGCTGGAAGACCGCGAGGCCCGCGGCCTGATGCGCAGCCTCAGCCTTTTCGCCGCTCTGTTCGGTCTGGTGGTGGTGGCGGATATCTGGCTGGTGGTGCTGCAGCTGCCGACCGAGTCCCGCCAGCTGGTGGGGCTGGCGCTGTCGGCGCTGCTGGTGCTGATCCTCATTGCGCTGTGCGTGACCGACCGCAGGGTCGTGACCCGGGCGCTGGGCTGGACGGCCGGCTGGCGCGGCTGGGTGGCCCGTAACTGGTGGCTCGTGGCGGTGGTCTATTTCATCGTTTCGTGGGTCATCCGCGGCATCCGGGTGCTGATCGGCGACGGCGGCGGCTCCGAACTGGTCGTCGCGCCGGTGTTGCTGGTCTTTGCCGGCCTTGCGCTGCAGGGGGTCTGCCGCCTCGTTCTGGCGCAGCTGATCCGCCCTTCGGCCACGCTCTACACGGCCGATGGCCGCCGCCTGCCGGATTTCCTCGACCTGTCCTATACGGGGGCGGCGCTCGTCATCTCGCTGACGGCCTTCGGCGTGCTGCTGGAAACGTGGGGGCTGTCGTTCTCCGGCACGGGCGCCGGTCTCACGGCCATCAAGGCCGGCCTGATCGCGGTGTGCGGCTATCTGGTCTACAAGGCCATTGAGATCGCGGTGGAACGCAAGCTCGCCATGGAGGGGGCGATTCCGGGCATCGTGGTCGCCGATCCCGACGGGGCGCAGCCGCTCGCGCCCGGCCAGTCGCGCATCGCCACCCTGCTGCCGATGGCGCGTGCCTTCCTGCTCACGGCCGTTATCGTGATCTCGGCCATGATGATCCTGTCGGAGCTGGGGGTGCAGGTGGCGCCGCTGTTCGCCGGCGCCGGCATCATCGGTCTGGCACTGGGCTTCGGCTCGCAGACGCTGGTCCACGATGTCATGTCGGGCGCGTTCTTCCTCATCGACGATGCCTTCCGCGTCGGCGAATATGTCGATGTCGGCGGCGCGCAGGGCACCGTGGAGCGCATCTCCATCCGCTCGTTCCAGCTGCGCCGCACCAACGGCGATCTCGCCACCATCCCGTTCGGCGGCGTCAAGCAGATCAACAACCTGTCGCGCGACTGGCAGGTGGCGAAGCTGCCGTTCAGGTTTCCGCTCGGAACGGACCCGGAGAAGGTGCGCAAGGTCATCAAGAAGGTGGGGGAGCGGCTGGCGGCCGACCCGGATCTGGGGCCGAAGTTCATTGCTCCGGCCAAGTCGCAGGGCATCTCGGCGGTGGATTCCGGCGGCCTGACCATGCGCGTCAAGTTCATCACCAGACCGGCCGACCTGTTCATGGTCAAGCGTCAGGTCTATCTGGAGTTGCTGCGCGCCTTCGAGGCCGCCGGTCTGGCGCTGACGAACAATGTCGTCACGGTGCATATCGACAACCCCGAAGCGCTGACGGCGGCCGAAAAGGCCGCAGCTGCCGGCGCGGCCGCTGCGCAGGCCGGCCAGCCTGCGGCCGGCTGACCCGACACCGGCAGGCGGTGCAGGGCCGCCGTCACGGCCTGCGGGCGGCAATCCGACGGGAAGAGGCGCAGCCGTTGCTGCGTCTCTTCGTTTCCGGCCCGGCGGATGCAGCGCCGCGCTCCCGTCATCGCGCTCTCGTTACGGCTCTCCCGTCACGACCCCGCCAGACCCGGCTCTCTCATCACCGGCCCGTGCATCGCCGGCGAACACATAGCCATAGCCCCGCACCGACTGGATGGGCAGATTGCAGTCGCACGCCTTCTCCACCTTGCGCCGCAGGCGGAAAAGCAGAACCTCGACATGGGGCGTCCGGTCCGGGGTGGCGCCCCCGGCGGCCTGAACGGCGGCGCTCAGGTCCGCGCGGCTCACCGCGCAGCCCGGCCCGGCCATCAGCCGCACGACAAGGCCGCACTCCTGCGGCGTCAGCACCACCGAGCGGCCGTTGGGGCAGGTGAGTTCCCAGCGAACGGCGTCATAGGTCCAGCCGCGGACCGGCGCGCCGCGGGCGAGGCGGGCATGGAGATTGCGGATCACCAGCACCAGTTCGGTCATATCGACGGGCTTCAGCAGGTAGCTGTCGGCCCCCAGCGCCAGTCCCTGCAGGCGGTCGTAACCGGCCGAACGCCCGGTCAGCACCACAACGCCCATCCGCTGCTTCAGCCCCAGCCGCTCAAGCCCGCTGAAGCCGCTCTCGCCCGGCAGGTTGATATCAAGCACGATGACATCCGCCGCCTCGGACTTCAGGGCCCGTTCCAGTCCGGCAATCGAGCCGGCCGGCCGCACGCTCATCCCCGTCAGGCGCAGATAGGTGCAAAGACCGTTGCGCAGGTCTTCATCGTCTTCCACCACGACGACCCGGATCGCGCTTTCCTCTGCCATCGTGCCTTCCTCAAGCCCGCACCGGCGCGGTGCCCGGGCGGTATTTCGTCTGCCGGCCTGCTCACGGCCGCGCCGGCAGCACAATCTCAAACAGGCTGCCCCCGTCCCGCGTTGCCGTCACCGTCACACGACCGCCGTGAATCTCGGCGATCTGGCGCACGATGAACAGCCCCAGCCCTGCGCCGGGCAGGGACGCCTGAGAGGGCGAGCGATAATAGCGCTCAAAGATCGCCTCCCGCTCCGCGACGTCAATACCGGGGCCGCGGTCTGCAACGCGGACGAACAGGCTTTCGCCCGCGGTTGCGAACTGAACCCGGACCGGTCCGGGGCTGTATTTCAGGGCGTTCTCAACCAGATTGCCGATTGCCAGACGCAGCAGCATCGGGTCGGCGACGAATTCGGGTCTGCCGGCACCTTCCACCACGATGCGGGGCGCGCTTTCCTTGCCGGCATCCTGCACGACGTCGTCGATGAGGGCGCGGATGTCGGTCCGGCGCAGGCGCGGCTGCAGAGAGACGTTGCTCAGCCACTCCTCGGCCAGAAAGGTGTCGATCAGCCCGCCGAGGCGGCCGACGGCGCGGCCGATCATGCCGAGTTCGTAGGTGGCCGCGCTGGCGGCATCCGCAAAGCGGGTGCGCAGAATCTGCACTGCGGTGCTGATGGTGGCGAGCGGGGTGCGGAATTCGTGGCTGACCATCGAGAGCAGATTGCGCTGCACGCGCAGGGCCTGCCGCAGCGCCGCTTCGGCCTCGCCGCGGGCCCGGTTCTCGTCCTCCAGCTCGCGCGTCCGTTCCGCCACCGCCTGCTCAAGCTCGCGCTCGCTCCTTTGCAGGGCGTCCACCAGCTGCAGTTCAAGGGTGCGGCGGGCCTGAACGCCGGCCCGCATCGCCACCGTGATGCCGGTGAACAGGGCGGCAATCTGCACCAGAACCAGCGCCGGAAAGGTCCATGCGCTGAGGGCGGTCAGCGGCAGGAGGCCCAGAACCCGCGCGGCATAGGCGAACAGCACGGCGCAGAAGACCGAGAAGCCGGTGAAATACCAGATGCCGGCCGGTTCGCCCGCCCGCATGAAGCGATAGGAGGCCACGACGACGAGAAGGCAGAAGACCACGGAAAGCACCAGCAGCGGAACGAGAAACGCCTCGTAGGCGTAGAACGGCGTCACCACCAGACCCGCCACCGCATAGAGCATGAAGACCGCCATGAACGCGCGCACCAGCGGCATGGCCCTGAAATTGCGGAAGATTTCCAGAACGGTGGCGATCAGCGTGATGACGGTCAGGTACAGGACGACGCTGTGCAGCGAAAACAGCGCCGCCGGCGGAAGGCCGCGTAAAAGCTGGCAGACGAGGCCGGTCGTGATGGTCTGCAGCGCCATCATGCAGATCGTGTTCAGCCCCAGCAGCACGAGCCGGCGCTCGCGTAGCCAGAGCCCGGTAACGATGGCCGACAGCCCGAGCAGCGCTGCCGCACCCAGAATCAGGGCCAGCACGAGCGTGACGAGGACGGTGTTGCCGACAAGGTCCGGCAGGCGCCAGAAGCTGAGCTGCGCCCGGATCGCCCGCGTGCCGGCAAGGCGGACATAGACGACCTGCTGTTCGCCCGGCGCCAGCACCGCCTTGAAGACGAATGGCAGAACCGGCAGCGCCCGGGCTGCGAGCGGCGTTCCGGCGCCCGATTTCTGCTGCACGCTGCGAATGCCGTCCGGCGTTTCGGCCGGCATCCACGCATCCGCGGCCGCAGTCAGCGGATGGGCATCGACGGCGAGCCACCACTCGCCGCTGCCGGCGCCCCCGGCCCGCACGGCAAATCGTAGCCACCACGCCCCGTCATTATCGATGCCGGGGTTGAAAAGCCCGTCGACGGCGGCAAAGCCGCCCTGCGCGGCGATCCGCTGCACGGCATCGAAATCCAGTGTGCCGCCGGTATCGTGGAAGGCCTCCACATGGCCTTCCACGGCCACCGGTCCGGCGGCCGACCCGTCGAGCGTGACCGGCGGCAGGCCGCCGGCCCGCGCCGGAGACAGGGCGGGCAGCCACAGGATCAGGATCAGGATCAGGGCGGGCCACAGCCGGCGTATCGTCTGCATCATGCCCGGGTCTGCTTCATTGTCTGCGTTTCCGCTGTCTGCCGTCCCCGGGCCGCACGCGGCGGCGGCCGGAACCGGCCCCGGGGACCCGCGCGCCGGCCGGCCTGAAAGAGGCGGCGATCCCGCCGCCCCGTGCAGTCCGGGCCCTGACTTTACGCGCGCCTGACTTTACGCGCCCGTGGTTTTCCCCGCACCGGGCTTCCCCGGTGCCCGTCTTCCGCCCGTGCCCGGACCGCGTCTCAGGCGTTGTAAGCCGGCTGCTTCACACGTCCGTGCTCTCCGCATGGCACGGTGGCGGGATTAGGCCGTTGCCGGGGCCGGAATCCGGGCCGGCCGAGCCGCCTTCCTGCAAGCGTTTCAAGGCCGATCCATGACCAAGGTGATGTCCCGCGTTGCGTCCTCGTCCCCGCCACCGGCCGGTCCGTCCGGTTCTCCGACACCCGATCTCGATCTGGCAACCGTCGAAAAGGCCTATGCGCGGTGGGCGCCGGTCTATGATGCCATCGTCGGCCCGGTCTGCCGGGCCGGCCGGCGGGCGGCGGCGCGGGCGGCGGGCCAGGTCGGCGGCCGCATTCTGGAAATCGGCGTCGGCACCGGCCTGTCCTTTCCCGACTACGGGCCGGCAACGCGCATCACGGGCATCGATCTTTCCGCGCCGATGCTGGAAAAGGCCCGCCTGAAGCTGGCCGGCGGGCGCTTCGGGCACGTCAGGGCGCTGAGGCAGATGGATGCCCACGATCTCGAATTCGCCGATGCGAGTTTCGATTGCGTGGTGGCGCAGTTCGTCATCACGCTGGTGGCCTCGCCGGAGCGGGTGCTGGACGAGTGTGCCCGCGTGGTGCGGCCGGGCGGCGAGGTGATCCTCGTCAACCACCTCTATTCGGAAACCGGCTGGCGGGCCGCGGTGGAGCGCTGGTTTGCGGCGCGCACCCGCGGCATCGGGCTGCGGCCGGAATTTCCGTTCGCGCGGATCGGCAGCTGGGCCGCGGCGCACCCGGAGATGGAGCTGGTGGAGCGCACCGCGCTGAAGCCGTTCGGCATCTACACCCTGATGCGCTTCCGCCGGCGCCCGCAGGCCTGAGGCCGGCGCGCGGAAACGCAGAAGGCCGGGCGGGAGCCCGGCCTTTGCGGTGTCGTGCCGCCGGAGCGGTGCCTTACTGCGCGGTCCAGCCGCCGTCGATCGGGATGATCGCGCCGGTGATGGAGGCCGCGCCGTCGCTGGCCAGGAAGAGTGCGAGCGAGGCGACCTGCTCGACGGTGACGAACTCCTGCGTCGGCTGTTCGTGCAGCAGGAACTTCTTCACCTCGTCTTCGCTGATGCCGCGGGCCTTGGCCTGATCGGGGATCTGCTTCTCCACCAGCGGCGTCCACACATAGCCGGGGCAGATGGCGTTGACGGTGATGCCGGAGGTCGCGGTTTCAAGGGCGATGGTCTTCGTCAGGCCGGCGATGCCGTGCTTGGCGGCCACATAGGCGCTCTTGAACGGCGAGGCGACCAGCGCGTGGGCGGACGCGGTGTTGATGATGCGGCCCCACTTGCGCTTCTTCATGCCCGGCACGGCCGCGCGGATGGTGTGGAACGCCGAGGTGAGGTTGATCGCGATGATCGCGTTCCACTTCTCGATCGGGAACTCTTCCACCGGCGCCACGAACTGGATGCCGGCGTTGTTCACCAGAATGTCGACGGCGCCGAAGGCGGCTTCCGTATCGGCGATCATTTTGGCGATTTCGTCCGGCTTGGTCATGTCGGCCGCGTCATAGACGGCCTTGACGCCGAAGTCCTTCTCGATGCCGGCGCGGGTCTCTTCAATGGCATCGGCCGGACCGAAGCCGTTGATGACCACATTGGCGCCGTTGGCGGCAAAGATCTTCGCATAGGCGAGGCCGATGCCGGACGTGGAACCGGTGACAACGGCGGTCTTGCCCTTCAGCATGGACGTGTTTCCTTGCACTGGATAGCAGTGATGGCACCTGACCGGCAGGTGCTCCTTGCCGGGCGATCAAACCACCCGGCCCGTGAAAAGTCGAACGGAATTGCACGGTTCCGCCCGGGGGTCTGCGGACGGCGATCACACCCGCGCGAGACGGGGATAAATACGTCGCATGGACACAAACATAACGCGACGGTCGCCGGGTTTGACTTGCCGGCTGCGAAACCCCACCTTGGCAGAAAGCTCTGCCCCGGGCGAAAGCGGTCTGGCGGCCGTTTCTTCGTTCCGGGCAGAACGGCATCATGCTACAGGCCGATCATGACGGAACGACTGCTTCATGGCGGGGCCGGGCGGCCGGCACACGCAGTGACGGGTGCCTGCGGCTGCGCCGATGCCTTCCCCGATCCCGGCCACGACCACCGCCACTGCGCCGCCGATGTGCTGGCGCGGGCCGATGCGGTGTGCCGGCGCGCCGGGGTGCGGCTCACGCCCGGCCGGCGCGCGGTGCTTGAAGTGCTGCTGGCGGAAAGCCACCGCCCGCTCGGGGCCTACGACATCATCGAGCGGCTGGCCGCAGGCGGCGCGCCGCCCGCGCCGATCTCGGTCTATCGCGCCCTGAATTTCCTGACCGGGAACGGTCTGGTGCACCGCATCGAGCGGCTCAATGCCTTTCTGGCCTGCGCAGGTACCCACGATTCGGCCCGGCCGGTGGTGTTTCTCATCTGCGAGACCTGCCGGCAGGTGGCCGAGATTCCGGCCGAGAGCCTCGGTCTCGACGTGGCCGGGCTGCAGGCGCGCACCGGCTTCGTGCCGCGCAATGCGGCGATCGAGATTCTGGGGGCCTGCGCCCATTGCGCGGCGGCCGGCCCCTCCGCGCCGGCAGCGGGTTGACGCACCCGGTGCGCTCTGGCACCACCAGAGCCGTTCCGGCCCGCCGGCGGCGCCGGACCACGGGCGGGCGCGGCTGCGCAGCGCCCGCAGGGGTGCACCGCCGGGCGTTCTTCTGAAGGACAGCATCATGGACCGAGCCGTCAGCGATCAGGCGATGGAAGCCAGTGCGGAGGCCGGGCCTGCGCCGCGCCGCCCCGCGGTGGGCGTGGATGTCGGCGGCGTCATGGTCGGCGGCGGGGCACCCGTCGTGGTGCAGTCCATGACCAACACCGACACCGCGGACGTGGATGCGACCGTGCAGCAGGTCGCCGCCCTTGCGCGGGCCGGCTCGGAGATCGTGCGCATCACCGTCGACCGGCCGGAATCGGCCGCCGCCGTGCCGCACATCCGCGAAAAGCTGGAAAAGCGCGGCATCCGCGTGCCGCTGGTGGGCGACTTCCACTATATCGGCCACCGCCTGCTGGCCGATCACCCGGCCTGTGCCGAGGCGCTGGCGAAATACCGCATCAACCCCGGCAATGTCGGCTTCAAGGACAAGAAGGACAAGCAGTTCGGCGCCATCGTCGAACTCGCCGCCCGCCACGACAAGGCGGTGCGCATCGGCGTCAACTGGGGCTCGCTCGATCAGGAACTGCTGACGCACCTGATGGACGAGAACGCCGCCGCCGAGAAGCCGAAGCCGGCCGCCGCCATCCTGCGCGAGACCATTATCCGCTCGGCGCTCTATTCCGCGGCGCGCGCGGAGGAGATCGGCCTTGGCCGCGACCGCATCATTCTGTCGGCCAAGGTCTCGCAGGTGCAGGATCTGATTGCCGTCTATCGCGATCTGGCGGCGCGCTGCGACTATGCCCTGCACCTCGGCCTGACGGAGGCCGGCATGGGCTCCAAGGGCATCGTTGCCTCCTCGGCCGCGCTGTCGGTGCTGCTGCAGGAAGGCATCGGCGACACCATCCGCATTTCGCTGACCCCGGAGCCCGGCGGCGACCGCACGCTGGAAGTGAAGGTGGCGCAGGAAATCCTGCAGACCATGGGCTTCCGCACCTTCCTGCCGGTGGTGGCGGCCTGCCCCGGTTGCGGACGCACCACCTCCACGGTGTTTCAGGAACTGGCGAAGTCCATCGAGGCCCACATCGGGGCGCGCATGCCGGTGTGGCGGGAGCAATATCCCGGCGTGGAGCGGTTGAAGGTGGCGGTGATGGGCTGCATCGTCAACGGACCGGGCGAGTCCAAGCACGCCGATATCGGCATCTCGCTGCCGGGCACCGGCGAAATCCCCACCGCCCCGGTCTATATCGACGGCCAGAAGGCCGGCACGCTGCGCGGACCGAACCTTGCCGTGGAATTCCAGACGCTGGTCGAGGACTATATCCGCAAGCGCTTCGGCGACGGGGCGGCCGCGGCGAGGACGGAAAGCGAGCCGGCGGCCTGAAGCCGCCCGGCCCCCTCAGGCGGAGAGCGGAAACGCCTCTTCCACCAGATAGGGCCCGCCGCCCACCGAGGCGCGGGACGAAAACAGCACGAAGCGCGCGGCGATGAACGGCGGCAGCGAAAAGCCGCCGCGCAGCGCCAGCCAGTCCGCCACCTCGCGCGGGGTCGTGCCGCGCAGCCGGGCGAGGGTGATGTGGGGGGTGTATTTGCGCCCCTCCGCCGGCAGGCCGAGGCGCTGCAGGATGCGCTCATGCTCGGCCTGCAGTTCCGTCAGGGCGGCGTTGGGGGCAACCCGCGCCCAGAGCGAATGCGGCCTGGCGCCGCCGAAGCTGCCGAGCCCGTCGATATGGACCGGCACCGAGGCCCGCCGCACCCGGTCGAGCGCATTGGCGATCTCGTCGGCGGTGCGCTCGTCGATGTCGCCGATGAAGCGCAGGGTGATGTGGTAGTTCTCCGGATCGATCCAGCGCGCGTTGCGCAGGCCTCCGCGCAGAAGGCCGAGCTGCATCCCGACGGCTGCCGGAATCTCAAGACCTGTGAAGAGCCGGGGCATTGCCACCCTCCTCCGGTGATTCGATCCGTCCTGTCATTGGGCGCCCATCGGGCCGCCGCTGGCAAGGCACCGCCGCGGGCCGCGGCGCGTCATCCCCTGAAAG
>NZ_DAISHT010000098.1:0-10203 GCF_036822375.1 Pseudoxanthobacter sp.
TGACCCCCAGATTCGTAGTCTGGTGCTCTATCCAGCTGAGCTACGGGCGCCTGCCATCGGCGGGCGGCATTGTTGCCGCCGCGTCGGTGAGGCAGGGTTTACTGATATCGGCCGGGCCTTGCAAGTGCCAACTTGCGCCTGCCGGCGAACTTTCTCCGTTGCCTGTGGATGACGCCGCGATGACGGCTGCCCGCCGCCATCGCCCGCGTCAGCCCGGTCAGCGGGCGGTGGCGGCGGGCCACATCTGCTGCCATGTCGGGGCAATATCGCCCGGTGCGGCGGTGGCGGCATGAACGCCGCGGGCAATGGCCCGCGCCATAACCGCGGAGGCCACGGCGCCGAGGCGAATGAAGGCCGCATCGTCGGGAGCCGGCCGCAGGCCGGTGGAAAGGGCGAAGATCGCGTCGCCGTCCAGCGGGGTGTGGGCCGGCCACAGGGCGCGGGCAAAGCCATCGTGGGTGGCCACCGCCAGCCGGCGTGCCATGGCCTTGGTCAGCGTCAGGTCGGTGGCGATGACGGCAATCGTGGTGCTGGCGAGCGGCTGCGGCGTTTCCAGCATGACATCGAGCTTGGTGCGCGGCACGGCCGGCGGCAGCGGCCCGGCCGGCCAGCCGAGCCCGCCGAATTCGTCGCCCTCTTCAAACGGCGCCGCCCAGAAATGCGGCCCCTCGCCCATGGTCGCCGCGCCGAGCGCATTGACCGCCACCAGCGCGCCGACGGTGGCGCCGCACGGCAGCACGGCGGAGGCAGAGCCGAGCCCGCCTTTCAGAAAGCCGCCCGGCCCGGTTATCAGCGCCCCCGTGCCCGCCCCGACCGAGCCGATGGCGAACGGCCCGCCCGCTGCCGCCATGGCCGCGGCATAGCCCAGCTCGCGATAGGGGCTGAAGCGCCCCCACGCCTTGTCGCCGCCGTTGAGCAGATCGAACAGAATGGCGGCCGGCACGATGGGCACGCGCGCCGGGCCGATGGCAAAGCCCCGGCCCTTTTCGGCCAGTGCCGCCATGACGCCCGATGCCGCGTCCTGCCCGAAGGCGGAGCCCCCGGAAAGCACCACGGCATCGATGGCCGGCACGGTCTGTTCCGGCGCCAGCAGATCGGTTTCGCGGGTGCCGGGCGCCCCGCCCAGCACCATGACGGAGGCCACCATCGGCGCCGGCGAGGTGACCACCGTCGAGCCCGATTTCACCGTCGCATCGCTGCTGTTGCCGACCTCGATGCCGGGAACATCCGTAATCAGGTTGAGTGGGCCCGCTTTCATCCGTTCATCCATCATCCGCGCTTGCAAGCGGCCGATGGTGGCGGCAAAGCGGCCCCGGCACAAGGCCGGGGCGGCCTCAGCCCGCGCGGCGGTGGAGGAACAGCGCCACGACGAGCCCCGCCAGCGCCAGCCCGGCGCCGGCCAGCGGAATGACCGGCAGCCCGGCCGCCTCCACCACCAGCGAGGCCAGCAGCGCCGCCGCGCCGATGCCAACGTTGAAAGCGGCGGTGTTGAGGCTGGAGGCGGCGGCCGACAGCCCCTCCGCGCGGGCCACCATCACCGCCTCGGTCTGCAGCACCGGCGGCAGGCTGAAGGCGAACAGGCCCCAGAAGAACACCAGCGGCGCCAGCCCGGCCGGCCACGACAACGCCAGCGGCAGCAGCAGCAGGCACGCGATCAGCCCCACGATGGCGAGCGTGGCCGCCGTGGCATATCCCGCCCGGTCGCTGACACGCCCGGCCAGCAGGTTGCCCACCACCGTGCCGAAACCGAAAACCGTCAGATAGAAGCCCGCGCCCGCCCCGCCCTGTGCAATGAGCGTGGGAAAATAGGTGAACGCCATAGTCGAGCCGCCGAAGGTGAGGATGGTGACGGCGTAGATGGCGATCAGCTTGCGGTTTCCGGCAAGGCCGGTCATCTGCCGCGCCGGCACGATCGCCAGACCGCGGGTCTCGGGCATCAGCCGGCTCAGCACCGCGCAGCTGGCAAGGGCCACCAGCCCGACGACGGCGAACACGATGCGCCAGTCGTGGCCGATGCTGGCGATGGCCGCCAGCGGCACGCCCAGCACCATCGCCACCGTCGGCCCGATGAACACCACCGACACCGCCCGCGTGGCATGGGAGCGCTCGGCAATGGTGGCCGCCGCGGCGGTGCCGAGGCCGTAGACAGCCCCCTGCGACAGCCCCGACCACGCCCGGCCGACCAGCAGCATGGCATAGTCCGAGGCCAGCGCGGAGAAGAGATTGGCCAGCGCAAACAGCAGGATGGCAACGACGATGATGCGGCGCACGGCGAAGCGGCGGCCGACGAGATTGATGCCCACCGCACCGCAGATCATCGCCAGCGCATAGACCGAAACGATGCGGCCGCTTTCCGCCAGCGACAGGCCGAACTCGGCCGCGATCCGCGGCACGATGCCGACGATGCCGAACTCGGTCGTGGCGGTCGCGAAGGTGGTGACCGCAAGAACATAGATTGCAGGATGCATGATGGCTTTCCGGAGCCGGTCCCGGCGCGCAACCGCCCTGCCCGCCCGCCACGGGGGCGGGCGGCCGGAGCCGGCCGGACAGGCACGGGAAAAGAGAAACGGGGAGCGCGGTGCGGAGCCCTGCCGCCGGCGGGCCTCAGCGCGCCGCCCAGAGCAGGCCGCGGCGCAGAATTTCAGCCATCGGCCGGCAGTCGAATTCTTCCGGCACATGGCCGAGGGCGCTGAAGAACACGCGGCCGCTGCCGAACCGCTTCTTCCAGACCACCGGCATCATCACCCCGTCGAGCCAGGGGTAAGGCTCGGCGTTGAAGCGGGTCGCAGCCAGCACTTCGACTGCGGGGTCGACGTGCAGATAATATTGCTCGGAGCGGTAGGGAAAATCGCCGATGCCGGCGACCACCGGATCTTCCGGGGCGGTGATCGTCACCGTGTAATCGCGCACGCCGCCGGGCTCGGCCGCATAGGCGCCGCCGGCGAGAAAGCGGAACCGCTCGTTATCGCGGAACCCGTCCACCATGCCGCCGTGGAAGCCGCCGAAGCCGACGCCGGCGGCCACCGCCGCGCACAGCCGCTTCGATGTCGCCACGCTCATCTCGCCGAGCGTCCAGTTCGGCACGATCAGGTCGTAGCTCTCCAGATCCTCGTCATCGTAGGCGGAGAGACTGTCGGCGTGCACCACCGTCATCGCCGGCTGCAGCAGCGCCGCCAGCCGCGCCGCCGCTTCCTGCGGGCGATGCGGCGCGTAACCGCCGGAAACCACCAGACACCGTTTCATCGCAGCACCCTCCGGGCCCGGCCTGCGGCGGCCGGCGCCATCCATTCACACAACGAATGTTGAGTTATTAGGAACAATCGTTGCGTGTCAAGCGGAGAGACGGTGCTGCATCAGCCCTTGAGTTCGCGGCTGATCTCCGAGGCGACCGTCTCCAGCGCGCCGATGATGGTGCGGAAATGGTCGGAATCGCGCCCGACCAGCGCCGTGACCGTGGTAATGCCGAGCGAGGCAAACGGCTGTCCCTGAGCATCCATCACCGGTCTCGCAACACAATAGAGGCCGCCATAGGATTCGCCGGCATCGACCGCATATCCGCGCTCGCGAACCATCTCAAGATCCAGAATCAGTTCTTCGCGCGTCATGATTGTCCGCTCGGTAAAGCGGATGAATTCGTTCGCTTCGATCATCTCATCGCGCTTCTCTCTCGGCAGAAAGGCAACGATGGCCTTTCCGGCTGCCGAAGAGTGAATCGGCTCCAGACCGCCGATGGCGTGATGGATCGCCACAATGGAACTGGAGTGGGCAAAGTCCGCCAGCAGCACCCGATCGTTGACCAGCAGGCCCAGATGGGCGGTGTGCTGGGTCATGTTGGCGAGTCGCTCCAGATGGCCGTGGAAGGCGTCGATGATCCGGGTCTTCTGGCGAAGCCGCGAGGCCCAATAATAAAGCCGCCCTCCGGCATCGTATTCCTTCGTATCGCTGTCTTTTCTGAGAAATCCATGAAATTCAAGCGTTTGAAGGAAGCGAAAGGCCGAGGCCTTGTCCATGTCGAATTTCTTGATGATATCGGCGAGCTTTACCGGTGCCGGCGCCGCAATGATTTCATCCAGAATGCGCAGCCCCTTCTCAAGGCTCTGGATATGCCCGGCCGGGGCTTCCGCAGGCTCGGTCGTCTTGGCCGCTTTGGGCATATGGCCTCCTGAAGTCGTTGTTATATAATCAAACATAAGATCGCTTCCGGTTTGATAGACAGGAAGCCGGGAGGCTGTCAATTTCAGCGCCTCCGCCCGCTCTGCCGCCTTCCGACACCGCATCCGCACGCGCCCGCCGGGGAGCTGCGGACCGTCCCTTGACAAGGGCGGAACCCCATGCGTAGGTGTTGGAAACAAACGTTGAGATAAAAACAACACCTTCACACAGAGCAGCGGACCGGGCGCCGACCCGGCCACGACGAGGGGTATCGACCGATGATGAAGACCGCTCTTGCCCGCCTTTGCGCCGGCATCAGCCTTGCCGCACTCCTGAGCGCACCGGCCTTTGCGGCCGACGAGACGGTGACCGTGCTCACCCCCGGCGGCAGCGTGCAGGAAGGCGGCCGCGCCGCGCTCTGGGGACCGGCGGCCGAAAAGCTCGGCGTCACGGTCAAGGAGGAGACCACCGACGAGGGGCTGCCCGCCGTGCGCCTGCAGGTGGGGGCCGGCAACGTCACCTCCGATATCGTGTTCGTCAGCGCCTACGAGGCCGAACTCGGCGGCCGCGAAGGCGTGCTGGAACCGATCGACTACAGCGGCATCGACAAATCGAAGTTCCTGCCGGGCACCCTCACCCCCTACTGCGTCGGCATCTATGGCTACGCCACCGTTCTGGCCTGGAACACCGCAACCTACCCGGACAAGGCGCCCGCGAGCTGGAAAGACTTCTTCGACACCGCGGCCTTCCCCGGCAAGCGGGCGATGCGCGGCAATGCCGAAACCCAGATCGAGGTCGCGCTGCTCGGCGACGGCGTCGCCCCCGCCGATCTCTACAAGGTCATGTCCACCGATGCCGGCCTTGAGCGGGCGATCGGCAAGATCCGCGCCCTGAAGCCCGAAATCGCCGTGTGGTGGTCGTCCGGCGCGCAGCATGCCCAGCTGATGAAGGATGGCGAGGTGGACATGTCCACCGGCTGGAACGGCCGCTTCCAGAGCGCAAAGGATGCCGGCGGCAAGACCGATTACACCTTCAATCAGGGCATCATCGCCACCGACTGCTTCGCCGTGCCGAAGGGCGCTCCGCACAAGGATCTGGCGATGAAGATGATTGCCGCGATGTCCAATCCGAAATCGCAGGCCGAGCTGACCCGCTACATCACCTACGGGCCGGTGATGCCGGAGGCCTTCGAGACCGGCCTCATTCCGGCCGACAAGGCGAAGCTGCTGCCGACCCATCCCGATTACCGCGCCTCGCTGATCGTGCAGGATGTCGGCTGGTGGGCCGACAACAACGACAAGGTCAAGGCGCTCTACGAGGAAATGATGACCGAGTGAATCCGGGCCGGAGCCGGAACAGAACCATGCTGACTGCCACACCCCCGAAATCCGCCCGCCATGCCTTCCTGAAACGGGAGGCCGGCGAGGCGATCGACATCCGCGGCCTGACGAAGCGCTACGGCGACTTTCATGCCCTGCGCAACGTCGACCTGCGTGTCGAACCCGGCGAGTTCATCGCCATTCTCGGTTCCTCCGGCTCCGGCAAGAGCACGTTGCTGATGGCGCTGGCGGGCTTCGTGGAGCCCGACAGCGGCAGCATCCTCGTGCGCGGCCGCAACATCGTGCCAACGCCCGCCAATGCGCGGGGGTTCGGCGTGGTGTTCCAGAACTACGCGCTGTTTCCGCACATGAGCGTGGCCGAGAACGTGATGTTTCCGCTGCAGCTGCGCCGCGTGCGCCGCGAGGAGGCACGCGAGCGGGCCATCGAGGCACTGGAAACCGTCAAGCTCGGCCCCTTTGCCGACCGGCGCATCGATGCGCTTTCCGGCGGCCAGCGTCAGCGCGTGGCGCTGGCCCGGGCCATCGTCTATCAGCCGCCGGTGCTGCTGATGGACGAGCCGCTTTCCGCCCTCGACAAGTCGCTGCGCGAGGAAATGCAGATCGAAATCCGCGAGCTGCACGACAAGCTCAACATCACCACGCTCTATGTGACGCACGACCAGCGCGAGGCGCTGACCATGGCCGACCGCATCGCGGTGATGAGCAAAGGCGAGATCCTGCAGATCGACACGCCCGAGCGCATCTATCGCCGGCCGGCGAGCGAGTTCGTCGCCCGTTTCCTCGGCGAGGCGATCGTGCTGTCGGGCGAGGAGGCGGGCCGTGTCTTTGCCGGCCGGCTGCCGCCGGCCCCGCCCGGCGCAACCGGCGTGATGGTGCGCTGCGAAGACGTGATGCTGGCCCCGCCGGCCGGCGGGCCGGGGCTGGCGCTGAACGGCACCGTGCATGGCGTCGTGTTTCAGGGCGACAGCTGGCTGGTGCAGATCGACCTCGGCAACGGACACCAGATCGCCGCCCGCGCCCAGCGCGCGGCAGCCGGCATCGTGGCCGGTCTGAAGGCCGGCGACGCCGCCACCTTCCACGTCAACCCGGACGATCTCCATTTCATCAGGCCGGACGCATGACCGCCCCCCGCACCGACCGGCTGCCCGCCGGGGCGCTGAACCACCCCGCGGCGGCGGACGAGGCGCCGGAAAGCCCGTTGCAGCGGCTCGCCCGCCGCCTGATACCCGCCCTGCCGGTCGCCCCCGGCCTCGCCATCGTGCTGGTGCTGGTGGTGGTGCCGTGCCTGTGGCTGGTCTGGCTGTCGCTCATCGGCACGGCCGGCGGCTTCAGTCCGGAGAACTACCAGCGCATCGCCGCGCAGGTCAGTTACCGCCGCATCTTCCTCACCACCTTCTCCGTCAGCCTGCAGACGGTGCTGTGCTGCATCGTGTTCGGTGTGCCGCTGGCCGCCTTCATCGCCGGCCTCAGCGCGCGCAGGGCGGCGCTGTTCGTCGGGGCCATCCTGTTTCCGCTGTGGACCTCGCTGCTGGTGCGCGCCTATGCGTGGCTGGTCATCCTGCAGCGCAACGGCCTCATCAACACCTGGCTGATGCAGGCGGGCCTCATCGACGAGCCGCTGCCCATCGCCTTCAACGGCTTCGCCACCGTGCTCGGCATGACGCACATCATGCTGCCGGTGTTCCTGCTGCCGGTCATCGGCGCCATGCGCGGCATCGATCCCGGACTGATGCGCGCTGCCGCCAGCATGGGCGCTTCGCGGACCCGCGCCTTTCGCCGCGTCTTCCTGCCGCTGGCCGTGCCCGGCATCGTGGCCGGCGCCGTGCTGGTGTTCGTCATGAGCCTCGGTTTCTACGTGACGCCCGCCATTCTGGGCGGCGGCAACGTGCAGGTCATCTCCATGCGCATCGCACGCAGCCTTTCCACCTATTCCAACTTCGGCGCCGCGGCCGCGGTGGGCGTGGTGCTGCTGGTCGCCACCTTCGCGCTCATGGCCGCCAGCCTCGCCTTCCGCCGCCTGTGGCAGGCGAAATGAAGGGGCCCGCACCATGCTGACCGGTTTTGGCGAAAGCCGCCTGCTCTCCGTCGCCGGCTGGACCTTTGCGATCGTCCTGATCGTGTTTCTGGTCGGGCCGTCGCTGATCGTCATCCCGATGTCGTTTTCGGATGCCGATTTCCTGCAGTTCCCGCCGGAGCACCTGTCGCTGCGCTGGTATGGCGAATTCTGGGGCTCCATCGCCTGGCTGCAGGCGGCCCGGACCTCGTTCGCGGTGGCCGTCCTCACCGTGCTGCTGTCGGTGCCGGCGGGCACGCTGGCCGCCCACGGCGCACGGCGCTTCCCGGTGAAGGTGCGGGTCGCCATCGGGGCGATGCTGCTGCTGCCGGCGATCATTCCGTCCATCCTGATCGCCATCGGCCTGTTCTTCCTGCTGGCACAGGTCGGGCTGGTCGGCAGCCTCGCCGGCCTCGTGCTCGGGCACACCGCGCTGGCGCTGCCGGTGGTCTACATCATCATGAGCGCCGCCTTTGCCGATTTCGATCCCAATCAGGAACGCGCCGCGCAGAGCCTCGGCGCCGGCCGGCTGACGATCTGGCGGCAGGTGATCCTGCCGCAGATCCGCGGCGCGCTGGTGGCGGCGGGCCTGCTCGCCTTCGTCACCTCCCTGGACGAGGTGGTCGTGGCGATGTTCATCTCCGGCGGGGCCAACGCCACGCTGCCGAAAGTGATGTTCACGGCGCTGCGCGACAAGGTGGACCCGACGGTGGCCGCCATCTCCACCATGCTCATCGCGCTGGCCGTCGGCGCGGTCGCCGCACTGATCCGTCGCGGCGGCGGCCTCCGCACCGGCTGACGGCCCGGCGCTCCCTTTCCCCTGCCCTTCCGGCCCCCGCAGCCCTTCCCTGCTCCGCCTTTGCGCAGGCCAGTCACGAGACCCGAAGATGGTTACCCGTTCTCCCGCCGTGCCGGACGATGCGCCGGCGTTCGATGGCGCGCCCTACGATTTCGTCGTCGTCGGCGCCGGCTCCGCCGGCAGCGTGCTGGCTGCGCGCCTCAGCGAAAGCGGCCGGCACAAGGTGCTGCTGCTCGAAGCCGGCCCGCGCGATGTCAGCCCGTGGATTCACCTGCCCATGGGCTATTCGAAGCTCTATACCGATGCCCGCCACAACTGGATGTATGAGAGCGAGCCGGAACCCGGCCTGAACGGCCGCGGCACCTATCAGCCGCGCGGCAAGGTGCTGGGCGGCTCGTCGTCCATCAACGGCATGATGTATGTCCGCGGCAACCGCCGCGATTTCGACGACTGGGCCGCCGCCGGCTGCAGCGGCTGGTCCTATGCCGACGTGCTGCCCTATTTCCGCAAGGCGGAGGATCAGCAGCGCGGGGCCGATGCCTTTCACGGCGCCGGCGGTCCGCTGCGGGTCTCCGACCAGTCGTTCGACCGGCCGCTGCCGCAGGCGCTGTGCGCGGCAGCCCGGCAGGCCGGGCTTGACCCCAACCCGGATTTCAACGCCGCCGAGCAGGACGGCTTCGGCTATTACCAGATGAACATCAGTCGCGGCCGGCGCTGGAGCGCGGCCCGCGGCTACCTGACCCCGGCCCGCGGCCGGCCCAACCTGCGCATCGAGACCGGCGCGCTGGTGGAGCGCATCGCGGTGGAGGACGGCGCCGCCCGCGGCGTCGTGTTTCGCAGCGGCGGCCGCCGCTGGTTCGCCCCGGCCGGCGAAGTGGTGCTCTGCGCCGGCACCATCGCTTCGCCGCAGATGCTGATGCTCTCCGGCATCGGCCCGGCCGCGCACCTTGCCGCAACCGGCCTGACCGCTGTCGCCGACCGCTCCGGAGTGGGGCAGAACCTGCAGGATCACACCTGCATCCAGCTCATGTATCGCTGCGCCCGGCCGGTCACCGTCAACGACATGGCCAACAGCCCGCTGCGCAAGGTGCTGGCGGCACTACGCTATGCCTTCTTCCGCTCCGGCTGGCTGGCCGAAACGGGCATCTATGTCGGCGGCTTCGCCCGCAGCGATCCCGCCCTCGACCGGCCCGATATCCAGATGGCCATGGCCGCGTGGAGTGTGGCCGAGCGCACCGCGAAAGGCGCCCGACAGCACCCCTTCTCCGGCTTCAGCTTCAGCCCCGAGCACGTCGCCCCGGAAGCCCGCGGCGACATCACCCTTAAGAGCCCGGATCCGACCGCGAAGCCCCGGATCCGGTTCAATTTCTTCCAGAGCGATTATGACGTGCGCGCCATGCTGTTCGGCATCCGCCTCGTCCGCCGCATTGTCGCGCAGGCGGCGATGCAGCCGTTCGTGACGGCCGAAATCCAGCCCGGCGCGGCCGCGGAAAGCGACGCAGATCTGATCGCCTTCATCCGCGACAAGGCCGGCTCGGATATCCACGCCGCCGGCACCTGCCGCATGGGCATCGGGGCCGATGCGGTAGTGGACCCGCGCCTGCGCGTTCACGGCATCGCGCGGCTGCGGGTTGCCGACGCCTCCGTCATGCCCCGCGTGGTGCGCGGCAACACCCATGCAGCCACCGTCATGATCGGCGAAAAGGCCGCCGACATGATGTTGCAGGACGCCCGCTGAAAAGTCGCGCCGGCCAGTGCCTGAGCACCGCACGACATAGCGTCCCTAAGCACGACATACCGCCTCTAAACGAAAAAGGCTCCCGGAGCGCACGCCCCGGGAGCCTTCTTTGTCAGCGCGG
>NZ_DAISHT010000098.1:10303-12625 GCF_036822375.1 Pseudoxanthobacter sp.
TCGTACTTGCCGTTGTTCCACTCATAGAGGACGTAGCCCGGCAGGGTCACGTCGCCCTTGGCGTCGAACTTCAGGTCGCCGAGGACGGTCTTGAATTCGTCCTTCTTCAGCTGCGCGTTCACCTTCTCCGAGTCGGTGGTGCCGGCGGCCTTCACCGCCTCGGCCCACGCCTGAATGGCGGCGTAGGTGTAAAGCACATAACCTTCCGGCTCGATGCTCTTCTTGCGGAACTCTTCCACGATCGGGGCTGCGCCGGGGTTCTTGCGCGGATCGGGCGAGAAGGTCATCAGCGTGCCCTTGCCGGCGTCGCCGGTGATCGCCCAGTACTCGTCCGTCACCAGCGCATCGCCGGAAACGAGCGTGGCGTTCAGGCCCTGCTCGCGCATCTGACGCAGGATGAGGCCGGCCTCGGTGTGATAGCCGCCGACATAGACGACATCGATGCCCGCCTGCTTCATCTTGGAGACGAGGGCCGAATAGTCCTTTTCACCGGCGGTGTAGGCTTCCCACAGCGCTTCCTTGCCGCCGGCCGCATTGTAGGCCTTGCGGGTTTCTTCGGCGAGGCCGAGGCCATAGGCCGACTTGTCGTTCAGGAAGGCGATCTTCTTGCCCGCAAAGTGCTTGGCGAGGAACTCGCCGGCGACGATGCCCTGCTGGTCGTCACGGCCGCAGACGCGGTAGACCAGATCGCTCGGGCGCTCGTCGGTGAACTTCGGGTTGGTCGAGGCGGGCGAAATCATGATGATGCCCTCCTCCGAATAGACCGCCGACGCCGGGATGGAGGAACCGGAGCAGAACGCGCCGGCCACGAACTTCACGCCCTTGGAGGCGAGCTGGTTGGCAACCGCCACGGCCTGCTTGGGATCGCAGGCGTCGTCGCCGACTTCCAGCTTCACCTGCTCGCCGAGCAGGCCGCCCTTGGCGTTGATGTCGGCCACCGCCTGCTCGGCACCGGCCTTGAGCTGGGCGCCGAACGAAGCGTACTGGCCGGTGATGGGACCCTCGACGCCGATCAGGATATCAGCGAAGGCGGCCGAGGACAGGATGGTGCTGAAGGCCAGCGCAGCGCCGGCGAGCAGAACCTTCTTCATTGCCAAAACTCCCTCTGGATCGGAGCGCCCTTCCGGTGCCCCTGAAGTTGCGGGTTACGGTCCCGCACCGTCGGCATTGTGCCGCGTTTCTGGAAGAAGAGCACCCGTTGAAGTGCGCCCCTCCGGTCGCGAATGCGCGCCCTGCGCGCAACCGCAGACCCGGCCGGCCGGCTCCGATGAAGGCCGGCCGGCCGGAATCGTCTCAGGCGCTGGCCCGGTCGCGCCAGCTGAACGGCCCGCTGCGCTCATAGAGCCAGCGATACTGCGTCACCATCTGCAGCGTGCGCGTATAGCGCCAGCCCGCGAACGAAATAATCAGATAGATGGCATACGTCACAAGCCAGTAGTGCAGCGACAATAAGCCATCCCCGAACAGCGAGAACTGCAGGAAACGGATGCCGCAGGCCAGCAGCGCCATATAAACGAAGAGAATGCGCACGGCAGACCAGCTGCGTGCCACCGCACGCCCGGTCATCCATGCCCCGCCACCGCCCAGCAGAACGGTGAGCACAAGGAAGGCAACGAACGAATTCTGCCAGAGAATACCCATGTCGGCTCCCCCCGGCGGTCAGTGACCGCCGCCCTCCAGATAGGCCGCCCGCACCTCCTCGCGCGCCAGCAGTTCCTTGCCGGTGCCGGCCATGGTGATGACGCCGTTGACCATCACATAGCCGCGGTGAGCGAGCTTGAGGGCATGATAGGCGTTCTGTTCCACCAGAAACACCGTCAGCCCCTCGGTTTCGTTGAGGGTGCGGATGGCATCGAAGATCTGCTTGACGATGAGCGGCGCCAGACCCAGCGACGGTTCGTCGAGCAGCAGCAGCTTCGGCCGGCTCATCAGCGCCCGGGCGATGGCCAGCATCTGCTGTTCGCCGCCCGAAAGCGTGCCGCCGCGCTGGTGGATGCGCTCCTTCAGGCGCGGAAACAGGGTGAACATCCGCTCCAGATCGGTGTCGAAATCCTTCGGATCGCCCAGCACGGCGCCCATCTGCAGGTTCTCGAACACCGTCATGCGCGGGAACACCCGCCGGCCTTCCGGCGACTGCGCGATCTTCAGCCGCGCAATCTCGTGCATCGGCAGTTCGGTGATGTCGCGGCCCTCGAACACGATGCTGCCCTCGCGGGCACGGGGGCTGCCGAACACCGTCATCATCAGCGTCGACTTGCCGGCGCCGTTGGCGCCGATCAGCGTGACGATCTCGCCGCGATTGACGTCCAGATCCACGCCCTT
>NZ_DAISHT010000099.1:0-3829 GCF_036822375.1 Pseudoxanthobacter sp.
GCGCCGGCCTGTCACGCCGGAGGTCGCGGGTTCGAGCCCCGTCACTCCCGCCACTTCTTTCTTATCAGAGGGTCGCTCAGGGCGGCCCTTTTTTGTTTTCCGGTCATTGTCATCTGGTCCGCTGTTGTGCAGCGCCGCATTCCGGCGGGCTGCCGCGGGGGCGTATCCGGTCATTCCTGTGGCGGTCGTGAGGCACGGCGCGGCCCGTTTTGGCGGGTGGCAGGGCCCTGCGGCGGGCGCGCGGCGCGCGGGCGGCGGCGCCTTCAGATGTCGCCGAAACCGCCGGCAGGGGTGCCAACGGTCGCATTTGAGCCGCAATTCCCGCTGTGGTGAGTCCGGTGTGACCGGATTCAACCGGAAAATCTGTCGGGTTGTGGCGTCCGCCGGTCTTTTTTTCAGGGCGCCGGCGGCTTTCGCACTGCAACACAACCGGCTGACAAAAGCACTCTGGTTTCAGCGCGTTGGGCCGGCAGCCGGCGATTGCCGCCGGGGCCTGTGCCGTGCCGGCTCCGGGGGGCGCGGGGCGCGAACATTACCAATCAGAAAGGTGACCACATCGCGGACGTATTTCGTGCCTAGACGGATCCCGTCGCTAACAGCGCGGAGCAATTGTTCAGTATGTCTTATACCACATCCGATCGGATTTCGCCGTATTTATTAACATATGCTCAGTCGATAAAGACTGTATTTACAACTGTATTGCCAGTTGTTGCATTAATCTCGACAGTCGTTGTGGCGGGCCCCGCCGCAGCAAGTCAGGTCTCGGCAGCCACCGCCAGCGTATCCGGCCCGTTCACCGGACCGCCGAAGCAGATCGTGCCGCCGACCGACGATCGCTTCCTCGGTGCGCAGTCGGTTCGCAAGCCGGCGGCGGAGAAGACGGCCGCGGCCGAAGAGACCGCCGGCGCGGAAAGCCGCCCGGCCGGCCCGAAGAACTGCGGCAAAGCCTCCTGGTATGGCTATCAGGGCCGCACCGCCAGCGGCGAGCGCTTTACCGGCAACGAACTCACCGCCGCGCACCGCTCGCTGCCGTTCGGCAGCCGCCTGCAGGTTACCAACATGGCGACGCACCGCACCGTGACCGTGCGCGTCAACGATCGCGGCCCGTTCGTCCATGGCCGTCTGATCGATCTGTCGCGCGCTGCTGCGCGCGAAATCGGCATGGTCAGTGCGGGCGTCGCCCCTGTCTGCGTCGTGGCCCTGCGCTGAGCGCGCGTCTCCGTGCCGGCGGTTGCATGGCCGGCACGGATGGAGTATCGGGGATCAGCCGGCGCCGGACGCCGGCATGCGGCAGGCCCGGTCCGGTGCCTGCCCGGAGGTCCGACCGGCGCGGCGGCTGTGCAGCCCGCGCCCAGCAGCAACGAGAGCCAGCTTCGTGAGCGCCGCGCACACCATCGCCGCTTCGATTTCGCCGCCGGCAGGCGCCGGCGGCATCGGCGTGCGTCTGGCAGCGGCCCGGCCGGCTCCGGCGTCGCCCCGCGGCGGCCACCGTCTTCTTAGCCGCCCCTGAGTGCCGGCTGCCCCGGTTTGCGGGGCGGGCCCTCAGGGGGATTTCGCGCCGGGCGTTGCCGACGGAGCCCGCCCGGGGCCGCTCAACCAACGCCGCAGGCGACCGTAACAGGAGCCCGCGCACCGGCCGGGGGGCCGGGCAGGCGGGCGGGTGCTGACCGCAACGGATGTCCCGCAGGCCTGCGGGACGCACCGGAAGGCACCGGAAGGCAAAGACAGGGAAACCACGCCGTGACCGACGCTGCAAACGCCACTGCTGCAAACGCCGCCGATGCCAATCGCGACCGCGTCATCATCTTCGACACCACGCTGCGCGACGGCGAGCAGTCGCCCGGCGCCTCGATGACGCTGGAGGAGAAGATCCAGGTCGCCGAGGTTCTGGACCAGATGGGCGTCGACGTGATCGAGGCCGGCTTCCCCATTGCCTCGCCCGGCGATTTCGAGGCGGTCAACGAGATCGCCCGGCGCATGAAGCGCGTCACGGTGTGCGGCCTGTCGCGCGCGGCCTTCAAGGACATCGACCGCGCCGGCGAGGCACTGGCCCCGGCGCATTCGAAGCGCATTCACACCTTCATCTCCACCAGCCCGCTGCACATGAAATACAAGCTGCAGATGGAGCCGGAGGCGGTCTGCGAGGCCGTGCTCGCCTCTGTCGCCCGCGCGCGCCAGTACACCGACGACGTGGAGTGGAGTGCCGAGGACGGCACCCGCACGGACCACGATTTCCTGTGCCGCTGCGTGGAAGCCGCCATCCGTGCCGGCGCCACCACCATCAACATTCCCGATACCGTCGGCTACACGGTGCCGGAGGAATATGCCGCCCTGTTCCGCATGGTGCGCGAGCGGGTGCCGAATTCCGACAAAGCCATCTTCTCTGCCCATTGCCACAACGATCTCGGCATGGCGGTTGCCAATTCGCTGGCGGCGCTGTCGGGCGGTGCCCGGCAGATCGAGTGCACCATCAACGGCCTTGGCGAGCGCGCCGGCAATGCGGCGCTGGAAGAGGTGGTGATGGCCATCCGCACCCGTGCCGACCGGCTGCCCTACTATACCGGCATCCGGACGCCGATGCTGATGCAGGCCTCGCGGCTGGTGTCGGCGGTGTCGTCGTTCCCGGTGCAGTACAACAAGGCCATCGTGGGCAAGAATGCGTTCGCCCACGAATCCGGCATCCATCAGGACGGCATGCTGAAGAATGCCGAGACCTACGAAATCATGCGGCCGGAAGATGTGGGCGTGCGGGCGACGTCGCTGGTCATGGGCAAGCACTCGGGCCGCCATGCCTTCCGCGACAAGCTGCGGGCGCTGGGCTTCGAACTCGGCGACAACGCGCTGAACGAGGCGTTCCGCCGCTTCAAGGATCTGGCCGACCGCAAGAAGCTCGTCTACGACGAGGATCTGGAAGCGCTGGTGGAAGACGAGATCGCCAATGGCGGCGACACGGCGCACGTTATCGCGCTCACCGTTATCGCCGGCACCGGCGGCCCGCAGAAGGCGATCATCACCATCGCCATCGACGGTCAGCACATCACCCGCGAGGCGACCGGCTCCGGCCCGGTGGATGCCATCTTCAACGCCATCCGGTCCATCATGCCGCATGAGGCGACGCTGCAGCTCTATCAGGTGAATGCCGTCACCGAGGGCACCGATGCGCAGGCGGAAGTGTCGGTGCGGCTGGAGGAGGGCGGCAAGATCGCCACCGGCCGCGGCGCCGACGTCGACACCATGGTTGCCTCGGCGCGGGCCTATGTTTCCGCGCTCAACCGGCTGGCGGTGCGCCGGCAGAAGAGCGCGCCGGCGGCGGCCTGACGGTCGCCACATAATTGTGATCACGACGGGCGTGGCCGGTGCTTAATGCCGCGCTTGTTGTCCGCCGCGCAGCCTTCTATATCGTTGGCTGACAACGGCCCGGGCCCTGCACGAAGCGTGCGGGGACGGCCGGGCGGGACGGTCCAGCCGCCGGCTCTTCCGGGGCCGGCCTTGGGCCGCGCGCTGCAAATCGGCTTCCTCAGGAGGTTTCCCCCATGCGCAAGATTCTCGTTCCCGTCGTTCTCGTGATGCTGACCGCGGCCTGCACCCAGCAGCAGACCAACCGGGCGCTGGTGGGCGGCGCTGTCGGCGCCGGCCTTGGCGCGGTGACCGGCGCGGCCATTTCCGGCAACACCGGCGGCGCGCTGACCGGCGCGGCCATCGGCGGCGTTGGCGGTGCGGCTGTCGGCGCGGCCACCGCGCGCTGAGCCTTTCCGGCAGCCGGCGACAAAGCCGGCCGATCCGGGTTTGATGTGAAGAAGAGGGCGCATCCGGCGGATGCGCCCTTTTT
>NZ_DAISHT010000099.1:3929-12587 GCF_036822375.1 Pseudoxanthobacter sp.
TTTCATGGCGACGGGCATGGCGCCCGGTGCTTCGCCGGTTTTGCCGCACTCCGGTTCGCCTTGCCCGGTTTACCCCGCCCCGGTCTGCCCCGCCCCGGTTGACCGTGCCCCGTTTGCCCTGCTTTGCCGGGCCGGCGTCGGGCCGCGCGGGGCCGGGCGTTGCGGAAAGGGCGGCGGTCCCGTCTGTGCGGCCGCCCCTTGCTGGGCGCGGCGCCGGCGGGCTGTAATAAGCGCGGCCGGCGCCGCGTAGAACACAGGGCCAGCCGTGCCCGCATCCGGGCCGGGGCATTGGCCCGCGGCGCATCGGCCGGCGGGAAAACCGGGAAGGTCCGCGATGGATATCCGCCGCCATGTTCCGTGGAACGACCGGGCCGGTCGCTTCTCCGCCCTCAAGACCGCGGTTCTGGGGCTGCTGCTGCTGCCGGGGCTTGCCATCGCGGCCGGCTTTGCGGCCGGCGGCGGTCAGCCGGGGGCGCGGCCGGTGACGGTGGCGCTGCATGCCTGCGGCGACTGGAGCCTGCGCTTTCTGGTGCTGTCGCTGGCCGTCACCCCGGCGATCGCGCTGTTCGCCCGGCCGCGGCTGATGCTGGTGCGCCGCATGGTCGGCGTGGCGGCCTTTGCCTATGCGGCCCTCCATCTCACGCTCTACAGCGCCGATCAGAAATGGAACCTCGGCGTCATCGCCGGCGAAATCGTGCACCGCATCTATCTGACCATCGGCTTTGGGGCGCTGCTGGCGCTGGCGCTGCTGGCGGCGACCTCGGCCGATGCGGCGATCCGCGCCATGGGGGCGTCACGGTGGCGGTGGCTGCACCGGCTGGTCTATCCGGCGGCGGTGCTGGCGCTGGTCCATTTCTTCCTGCAGACGCGGTTCGATGTTTCCGAACCGGTGCTGATGAGCGGGCTGTTCGTGTGGCTGATGGGGTTCCGCCTCGTGGTTCGCGGACGGGGCGTGCCGGCGGCTGGCGTGCTGGCCGGGCTGTCGCTGGCCGCCTTTGCGGCCACCATTGCCATCGAGGCGCTGTGGTATGGCGTGGCGACCACCGCGGGATGGCGCACCGTGGCGGCGGCCAATTTCAGTCTGGTGGCGGGCGTCCGGCCGGCGTGGCTGGTGCTGGCGGCGGGGCTGGCGGTCAGCACCGCCGCCCGGCTGGCGGCTAGGCGGCGCCTCAGCGCTGAGGGTTCTCCGGCACGAAGCCCTCGAAAATGATCTGGTCGGCAAAGGCGCGGGCGCGGAACAGGTCCTTTTCGGTGCGCACCGTCCACGTCAGCACCGGGCGGTGCAGCAGGCGCATCATCACCAGCGTGGCCGGCATCGGCAGGGCGGCGACATCGTAGGCGACGAAATCCGGGCGGGTGCGCGGGCCGTGCAGCAGGTGGCGCAGGCCGAACCGGGTGATGGCCGACTGGCCGGCATAATCCGGCCCGCGCAGGGCCCGGTCCGCCGTGATGCCAACGGGGCGGTCCGGCAGCGCCAGATGCAGCAGTTCCACGATATCGGGATCGAACGACATCAGCGCCGCACGCCCGCGGCAGGCGGCCATCACGCCGGCCACCGCGGCCACCAGCGCCTTGCCGCCATCGCGCCGCCAGGTGCTCTTCAGCTCGATCAGCAGCGGCACGCGGTCGTCCACCAGCTCCAGCAGCTCCTGCAGCGTGGGAATGCGGGCGTCGGTGCCCTTCAGCGACAGCAGCCGCAGGGCGGCGAGATCGCGGCGCGCCACGGGCCCGGCGGCGCCGGTCAGCCGCTCCAGCGTGTCGTCATGGAACACCACCACCGCTCCGTCGGCGGAAAGCTGCACGTCGCATTCGATGGCGAAGCCATGGGCGATGGCGGCTTCGGCGGCCGGCAGGGTGTTTTCGACGATACCGCGCGCGGCATCGTGCAGGCCGCGGTGGGCAATCGGCGTGGCGGTGAGCCAGTCGGGTGTGTTCCGGCGTCGGGCCATCGGGCGAAGCTCCGCTTCAGAAGGCGAACGGTGGGGCGCGCAAAGGCAGTTGGGCAAAGGCGGCCGGGCCGCGCGGGCCGGGCAATGGCGGCCGGGCAAGGGCGGCCGGGCCGTGCGGGCGCCGGCTGCCCCGCCCCGGCAGGGTCAGGCGACGGCGAAGATCGCCTCCACTTCCACCGGCGCGCCGAACGGCAGGGCAGCGACGCCCACCGCCGAGCGGGCATGGCGGCCGCGCTCGCCAAGGGCGGCGACGAACAGGTCGGACGCGCCGTTCACCACCTTCGGCTGGTCGCCGAAATCGGCCGTGGAAGCGACGAAGCCGGTGACCTTGACCAGACGGACGATCTTCTCCAGATCGCCCAGCGCGGCGCGCGCCTGCGCCAGCACGTTGACGGCGCACAGGTGGGCCGCGGCGCGGGCATCGTCGATGTCGAAGCCGGCGCCCAGCGTGCCGCGATAGCGCAGACCCTCGGCATCCATCGGCAGCTGGCCGGAGATGTAGAGCAGGCCGCCGTGCAGGACGGTCGGCACATAGTTGGCGGCGGGCGCGGCCGGGCTCGGCAGGGTGATGCCAAGGGCGGCGAGGCGGGCTTCGACGGTTTCCGACATGCGGCTGTTCCTCAGGGCTGTTTCCGGGCGCGCCGGCCCGGCCGCGGGAGGGCTGCGGGCAGGCACGCCGGGGGGGACGTGGGGCGGCAGACGTGGGGCGGCAGCGCGCGGTTTTCAACCGGGCTGCCGGGCACAGTGCGATAAGCAGCCGAAACCGCCGCGATTGCAAGGCCCGCCGCCGGCCCGGCGCCATGCGCGGCAAATGGCCGGCCGTGGGCGGAAAAGGCGGGCAAAGTGCGGCCACGACCCGGCCGGCGGCATTGCAACGGGCCGCGGAACCGGCTTCACTCGCATTGTGCCTGCTGTGGTGCCCGCCGTGCGGTCGGGCCGGCGCCGCTGCCGCCCGGGGCAGGGGAACAGGCCTTGGTTTTGCCGCGAGGGGCATGCAGACCGGCGCAGACAACCGGCATCGGCCGCCCGGCGGCGTTCGGAAGGAAGTTGAGTGATGGCGTCAGTTTCGGTCCGCCGGTCCGGCAGCAGCAGCTTTTCCGGCCCGGACGGAGGCACGCGGCGCGGGCGGGCCCCGCGTTTTGTCGCGGCCACGCTTGCCGCCGGCTTTGCGGCCTGCCTCATGCTGCCGGCTGCGGCGCTGGCCGCCGGTTCCGGCCCGGCCGGGCCGGCGCGGCCGCTTTCTGCCGTGCGGCTGGCCGCAACCACGTCGCCTGCGCCCGCGGGCATCGTCAACGCCGTTTCCCCGCAGGAAGCGGCAGTGCTGAAGGGGTTTACGGCGCATCGTGCCGTCTACGATCTGGGCCTTGAGAGCGCCGAATCGAATGCCGGCGTTTCCGGCGTGACCGGCCGCATGGTTTACGAAATCACCGGCGCGGCCTGCGACGGCTTTTCCGTGACGTTCCGCATGATGACCGATCTCAATGACGACGAGGGCGGCAGCCGGCTGACCGACCTGCGCACCACGTCGTTCGAGGCCGGCGACGGCGTGACCTATCAGTTCCTCACCCAGAATTTCGTCGATCAGGAGCCGAGCGATTCCACCAAGGGCGTCGCCACCCGCAAGGACGGTCACATCGCCATCGACCTGATCGAGCCGGAGAAGATGACCGCCACCATCGATGCCGGCGCCCTGTTTCCGACGCAGCATCTCGCCCGCCTCATCGTGGCCGCCCGTGCCGGCCAGCGCATCGTGCAGGCCGATCTGTTCGACGGCTCCGAGGATGGCCGCAAGGTCTACACCACCACCGCCATCGTCGGGCCGGCGGCAACGAAGGACGATCCCGCTGACGGCGACGATCCGAAGGCTGTCGCGGCGCTGAAGGGCATCGAGCGCTGGCCGGTGCGGCTCAGCTATTTCGACATCAACAACGCGGCGACCGGCGAACAGACGCCGGTCTATGAGATGTCGTTCCTGCTCTATGCCAACGGGGTCACGCGGCGGCTGAAACTCGATTATGGCGACTTCGTTATTTCATCCCATCTGAAAACAATCGACATGCTGCCGAAGGCGACCTGCGCCAACTGAGGCCCGGGCAGGCCGGGCGCCGCCCGGCCATGGTTTTCGGGCCGGCCGTGGCTTTCGGGGAGCCGGGCGGCCTCAGCGGTCCGGCTTGTCGCGGTCGCGGTGCAGGTGGGCGAATGTCAGGCCCGTTTCCACCGCGTCGCGGCCGAAGCGGGCGCGGATGGCATCCATCGCTTCTTCCGCCTTCGCCCGCCGGCCGGCGCCGGGATCGACCAGATCCGGCGGATCGGCGGCGATGTCGTCGGTCAGGTCCGAGACGGTGACGCCGATGAGGCGATAGGCGCGGCGTGGCTCGCGGGCGAGCAGATCGGTCGCGGTGCGGTGAATGCGGTCGGCAAGCGCGGTCGGGTCCGCCAGCCGGCGGCTGCGTGTCGACTGGCGAAAATCGGGCGTCTTCAGTTTCAGCGTCACGGTGCGGCCGGCAAGGCGGGCGGCCTTGAGGCGCCGCGCGGCGGTTTCCGAAAGTGCGCGCAGCGTGGCCGATAGCCGGGCGGGGTCGGCGATATCCTCGCCAAAGGTCGTCTCCGCGCCGATGCTCTTGCGCGGCGCATCCGGCGTCACGGCGCGGTCGTCCTCGCCGCGGGCGAAGCGGATGAGGCGCATGGCCGGCGCACCGACAAGGCGGAAGAGATCGGCCGGATCGCGGGTTGCCAGCGCGCCGACGGAGGTGATGCCGGCTTCCGCCAGCCGCGCCGCGGCCGCCTTGCCGACGCCCGGCAGAATGCCGACCGGCTTTGCCGCCAGAAACAGCGGTGCCTCGGCCCGCCCGATCACCGCAAAGCCGCGCGGCTTGTCGAGATCGGAGGCGATCTTGGCCAGAAACTTGGCATAGGACAGCCCGACCGAAACGGTGATGCCGAGTTCCTGTTCCACCCGCCGGGCGAAACCGGCCAGCACCGCCGCGGCCGGGGCGCCGTGCAGCCGCTCGGTGCCCGACAGATCGAGAAACGCCTCGTCGATGGAAAGCGGCTCGACCAGCGGCGTCAGCGCCAGCATCATGGCGCGCACCTGCCGGCCGACGGCGGCATATTTTTCCATGTCCGGCGGCACGATGACCGCCTGCGGGCACAGTTCGCGCGCCTTGAAGGTGGGCATCGCCGAGCGCACGCCGCTGATGCGCGCAATGTAGCAGCAGGTGGAAACGACGCCGCGCCGCCCGGTGCCGCCGACGATCAGCGGTTTGTCGCGCAGCGCCGGGTTGTCGCGTTTCTCGATGGTTGCATAGAAGGCGTCGCAGTCGACGTGGGCAAGGCTGAGGCCGTTCAGCTCGTCATGGCGCACGAGGCGCGGGCTGCCGCAGGCCGGGCAGCGCTGCGCCGGCACGGCCGCAGCAGCCCGATGGCTGCCGGCGCCGCAATCGCGGCACAGCCAGCCGGCCTTCCCGTCCGCTCCGCCGCCTGCCTGCACCGTCCGCTCTCCCGCGTCCCGCCCGCGCATCCGCCGCGGCGATTATGGCGCGGCGGCGGGGCGATTGCACCGGGCGTTCAGCCCGAAAACGGCCGGAAACGATATTCCGTCACCTGCCGGTATTCGGCGCCCGGCCGCAGCACCGCGGAAGGAAAGCCCGGCTTGTTGGGGCTGTCGGGAAAACGCTGCGCCTCAAGGCAGATCGCGGCATGGGGAAAGGGGCGGAAGCCATCTCGGCACACCGGTTCGGGGCCGAGATATTTCGCGTCATAGACCTGAAGGCCCGGCTCCGTCGTCCACACCTCCAGCGCAAGGCCGGCGGCGGCCGAGCGCACGGTGGCGGCATGGGCAAGGCCCGGTCCGGCGCGGTCGAGCACGAAGTTGATGTCGTAGGCGAACGTTCCGTCGCCCCAGTGGTCGAGGCGGCGGAAGGTGCGGAAATCGAACGGGGTTCCCGCCACCGGGGCGATTTCGCCGGTGGGAATCAGGGCGTCGTCGACGGGTGTGAAGCGGGCCGCGCGGACCTGCAGGTCGTACCCGCGCACCGAACTGCCCGGCAGGAGGGTGAAATAGGAGTGGTGGGCGAGGTTGACCACCGTCGGCGCGTCGGCGGTTGCCGTCAGCGTCACCCGCAGCACGCCGGGTTCCGGCAGGGCATAGGTGCAGGTTGCCGTCAGCGCCCCGGGAAAGCCGGCCTCGCCGGCGGGCGAAAGGCGGCGGAAGGTCACGGCACCGGTGCTGCGGGCGGCCAGTTGCCAGGGCTGCTGGCCGAAGCCCTGCGGCCCGCCGTGGAGCGTGTTGCGGCCGCCGTCGTTGACGGGCAGGGCGTGGGTCTGGCCGTCGAGGATGAAGCGTGCGCCGCCGATACGGTTGGCATAACGCCCGGCGGTGGCCCCGACATGGGCGGGATTGGGGCGGTAGTGGCGTCGGTCGGCAAACCCCAGCACGACGCGGCGCAGGCCGTCTCCGGCCGGCACCAGCAGGTCGCTCAGGGTGGCGCCCTGCGCCAGTGCCTCGGCCGCCATGCCGTGGGCGGCGAAGGCAACGGGGGCCAGGGCCTCCCCGCCGGGCAGCGTCCCGTCCCGCAGCGGTTCGTCCTGCTTGGGTTCGTCCTGCCTCGGTTCGTCTTGCTGCGTCTCGTTTTGTGGCACGGCGCATTCTCCCCGGCCGCCGCAGGGCCGGCGGCTCTTGTTCCGCGGCGCTCAGGCGGGGCCGATATGCTGCACCACGCGGTCGAACACGGCGTGGAACATCGGCTCGGTCAGGCGGCCGGTGTTCGTGTTGTAGCGGCTGCAATGGTAGCTGTCGAACAGGCGGATGCCACCCGGCAGGTCATGTTCGCCGCCGTGGGAGAACGGCGCGCGGGCCCGCGGCAGGCCGGCGGCGCTCAGCACGGTTTCATGGGCCACCCGGCCGAGCGCGACCATGGCCACGAGCGCCGGAAAGCGGGCGATGGTTGCCGCCAGCCACGGCCGGCAGGCGGCAATCTCCGCGCCGGTCGGCTTGTTCTCCGGCGGCACGCAGCGCACGGCATTGGTGATGGCGCTGCGCACCAGCTGCAGCCCGTCGTCGGGGCTGGCGGCAAAGCGGCCGCGGGCCAGCCCGCGCGCGGTCAGCGTGGCATAGAGCAGGTCGCCGGCATAATCGCCGGTGAAGGGGCGTCCGGTGCGGTTGGCGCCACGCAGGCCCGGGGCAAGGCCCACCACCAGCAGCGCCACGGTCTCATCCGGGGCGGCAAAGGTTGGCACCGGCGCGTTGAACCACCCCGGCTCGGCCAGTCGCCACTGGTCGCGGAAGGCGGCCAGACGCGGGCAGGCCGGGCAGTCGCGGGGCGGATCGGCGGTGACGGAAACCGGCTGTGCGGCACTGGCCCCGAGGCCGGCCCGGCGGCTGGCCTTGGTCAGCGCCTCGCTGGCAGCGCGCGTCATGGTGTCAGGCATCCGCCGTATCGTTATCGCGGCTGAAACGCTCCATGCGCTCCTGCCGTTCCGCCGCCCGGGCGTTGCGCTCCGAAGGGTCGCGGCCGATGCGGGCTTCCAGCGCCGTGAGATCGACGAAATGATCGGCCTGCCGGCGCAGGTCGTCGGCAATCATCGGCGGCTGGGTCGACAGCGTGGAAACCACCGACACCTTGCGGCCCCGCCGCTGAATGGCCTCGACAAGCGGGCGGAAATCGCCGTCGCCGGAAAACAGCACGAAATGATCGACATGCTCGATCAGTTCCATGGCATCGACGGCCAGCTCGATATCCATCGAGCCCTTCACCTTGCGGCGGCCGGACTGATCGACGAATTCGCGCGCCGGCTTGGTAACGACGGTGTATCCGTTATAGTCCAGCCAGTCGATCAGCGGGCGGATCGACGAGTATTCCTGATCTTCGATGAGAGCCGTGTAATAGTAGGCGCGCAGAAGATAGCCGTGGCCGCGGAACTCCTCCAGGAGCCGTCGATAGTCGATATCGAACCCGATTGCCCTTGCTGCGCCATAGAGGTTCGCTCCGTCGATAAAAAGAGCGATCTTTTCACGCGGATCGAAATTGAAGGGGTCTTTGACGGGTCGGTTCATCGCAATGCACCAATAAAAATAAATGAAATATCAATGCTCTTCACACGCACAGAGTGTGCGCGATTTGCAGGCGGACCGAAAGGGCGTTTACCAGTTTCGAGTTGAAAAAAATGTGACTTAATTTTGTCTCCGGAACAGCAAAAATGGAAGCAGCCAGCGCCCGCGGCGGATTCCGTTTGCGCGGTGGCCATCGCCGGCGACAACCCGGTGCGAACCGGATGGCCGGGAGGCAGCAGCGCGGACGGCACGGCGCGTTTTGCGGCCGGGACACCCGGCTAACGGCACCGTGGCCGGATCGCGCCCGCAGATCGTTAGCGCCCGCAGATCGTTATGTGTGTAGCGTATCGTGTGCCTTGCGGCATACGCACGGGGCGCCGCCAGCCGGCGAGGCGATTGTCCGCGGCAAAGCGCCTGCGGAAGCTGCGGCACCCGCCTGACCGGAACGGACCTGATCCCTTGCCGGAACGACCTGATCCGTAGTCGGAACGACCTGGCCCCCGGCCCGCGCATGGCTGGGGCGTTCGGGACCGGACGCGCGGCGCTTGCCTTTCGACCGGGCGAACTCTATTGAGGATTACTCGTCCCCACGAATTGGAGTCAACCGATGGCCCGTGTGACCGTCGAGGATTGTATCGACAAGGTCGACAATCGGTT
>NZ_DAISHT010000100.1:0-1535 GCF_036822375.1 Pseudoxanthobacter sp.
TGCGCATCGTGCTGCCGCAGGCGGGGGCGGTGGTTCTGCCGGCGCTCGTCGGCCTCGTCATCGGGCTGGCCAAGGACACGGCCATTCTCTCCATCATTTCGGTGCGGGAACTGTCCTATTTCACCAAGCAGGTCGTCTCCCGCACCTTCATGCCGTTCGAGGTGTGGGCCGGGGTGGCGGCGCTTTACTGGATTTGCCTCTCGGCACTGGAACTGGCCATGCGCCGCCTTGAAAGCCACCTCACGCGCTACCGGAGACCGACATCATGAGCGCCGATACCGCGACGGCGGGCGCCACGGCGCCGGCTGAAGAACCGCTGATCCGTGTCGAGGCGATTTCCAAGGCCTTTGCCGGACGCTGGGTGGTGGACCGCGTTTCCTTCACGGTGGCGCGGGGCGAGGTGGTGTGCGTGCTCGGCCCCTCGGGATCGGGCAAGTCCACGATGCTGCGCTGCCTCAACTGGCTCGCCCCGCCGGAAAGCGGCGCGATCCGTCTGGCCGGCGAGCGCCTCGGCGTCGTCACGCTGGCGGACGGGCGCGAGCAGCCGCTGCCGCCGCGCGAAATCCGCCGTCAGCGCGCACGCTTCGGCATGGTCTTCCAGCAGTTCAACCTCTGGCCGCACCGCACGGCCCTGCAGAACGTGATGGAGGGTCTCACCATCGTGCGCGGCCTGCCGCGCGACCGGGCACGGGAGGTTGCCGACGCCATGCTGGATCGCGTGGGTCTGGCGGCGCGCCGCGATGCCTATCCGGCGCAGCTTTCCGGCGGCCAGCAGCAGCGCGTGGCCATTGCCCGCGCGCTCGCCATGGAGCCGGAGATCCTGCTGTTCGACGAGCCAACCTCGGCTCTCGATCCCGAACTCGTCGGCGAGGTTCTGGCCGTGATGCAGGATCTCGCCCGCCGCGACGTGACGATGATCGTCGTGACCCACGAGATGGGCTTCGCCGCCAATGTGGCCGACCGGATCCTGTTCATGGATCAGGGACGGGTCGTGGAAGAGGCGTCGCCGCAGGTCTTCTTCTCCCGGCCGGCGACGGACCGGGCGCGCCGCTTTCTGGAAAGCCATCTCGGGCGCGCGGCGGCCGGACCGCCCGGCGCCGCCTGAACGGGCGATCTTGCGGCAGGGCGATCTTGCGGCCGGACCGGAACCGGGCCGGCCGGGGTTCCGCTGGCCCGTCCGGACATGACGAGACGATCCTCTCCCGGGCTTTGCGCGTGTGACGCAGACGGGGTTGCGGCGCCTGTCGCATGGGTGCCCCCCCCCCGGAGACGTTGCCGGTGTCCTCCCTCTGCTGCGCAACGCGGCGGGGCCTGAGGGCGGCGGCCCCGCGCAAGCCGCGATTGCCCGCCGGTCTGCCCGCCCTCCGGGGCCTCCGCGGTCCGCTGCGTGCCGGCGGGACCGGCCGACACCGGGGAGGGGCCTTCCCGACCGGCCGTGGATCGGCACGCCGCGCCGGCTGCGCTGAAGGTGCGGCCACGCGCAGGAAACCGCCATCCGGGCCATGGAAGCCGCGCTTGCGGCCGGGCGGCGATCG
>NZ_DAISHT010000100.1:1635-12479 GCF_036822375.1 Pseudoxanthobacter sp.
GGGCAGGGTCATGCATCTGGCGGAGGGAGCGAGCGGGGGCGGTGGTGTTGCGGTGGCCGATCCGCTGGCGCCGGTGGCCACCATTGCCTCGCTGGCCGATGTGGTGGCCGACCGCATCGTCGATGCCATTGCCGCCCGCCGGCTCGTCTCCGGCCAGCGGCTGATCGAGACGGAACTGGCCGAGGCGCTGAACGTCAGCCGCGTGCCGGTGCGCGAGGCGATGCGCATTCTGGCCAGTCAGGGCATCATCGTGCCCGCCGCCCGGCGTGGCATGCAGGTGGCCACCTTCGATGCCGCGTGGGCAACGCAGCTGCACAACGCCCGCGTCGCCATCGAGCGGCTGTGTGCGCGCATCGTGGCCGACAAGCTGGCCGCCGACCCCTCTCTGGCCGCCGTTTTCGAGGCGCGCATTGCCGATATCGTGGCTGCGGCCGGCAACGAGCAGGACCGCTGGCTCGGCATCAACCGCGCCGACCTTGCCTTTCACAACACCATGTTCACGGTCGCCGGCAGCCCGCTGCTGATGACGTTGTGGACGGCCATCTCGCGGCACGTTCTCATCATGTTTTCGATCGAGACCTACCGCGACGTGAATTTCACCCGCGTGACCGAGGAGCACCGCGTTTACCTGCAGGTGCTGACGGACGGCACGCAGGCCGAACTCGATGCGGAAATAGATCGTCACGTTGCCGGGCTGCGGACCTTTGCGACCGACAGCGCCGGCGGCAATCCGCACGCCTGATCCCGGCCCCCTGACATCCGGGCCGGGTCGCCACCGGACCAGTCCGGCCGGGCTTTCTGCCCGGTCGCGCCGGTCCGCCTGCCGCCCGACGATATCGTCCGCCTTCCGCTTGCATGCGGGGTGCGGGGAACGCCGGCGGTCGCCTGATGTCCAGAACCGGCGCACGATCCGGCCGTGGCTTTCACGGGCGGCAGGACGCATGCGCCTGAGGGGAGAGCCACCATGACCGACGTGCACACGCGCGGCGCGGCTGCTGCCGCCTGCGAACCCGCCTCTGCGTCCGGATCGTCCGTGACCCGGCGCACCGCTCTTGCCGTGGGGCTGGCAGGCCTTGCGATGCCCTTTCTGGCCCGCCGCGGCCTGGCCGCCACGCCGGACCTGCGGGTGCTGACGTGGGAGGGCTATGCCGAGCCGGAGTGGGTGAAGCCCTTCGAGGAGAAATACGGCGCCCGCGTCAGCGTGGTCTATACCGGCTCGGTGGACGAAATGTTCGCCAAGATGCAGGGCAGCCGGGGCGCCGATTTCGATGTCGTCGCTTTCGATACGTCCAGCTTCAGGCGCTATATCGACGGCGGGCTGATCCGGCCGCTCGACATGGCCAAAATCCCCAACGCCGCCAGACTGTCGCCGGCGTTCCGCCATGTGCCGAGCATCATGCGCGACGGCAAGACCTATGGCGTGCCGTTCGCGTGGGGCTCTCTGCCGCTCGTCTATAACAAGGCCGACTTCGCCGCCACGCCCGAAAGCTGGGAGGTGATGTGGGACCCCGCCAATGCCCAGCGGCTGATTTCGCTGGACGATGCCAACAACAACATCACGCTCGCCGCGATGGTGCTGGGCATCAAGACGCCGTTCGATCTGAGCGACGAGCAGTTCGCGGCCGTCAAGGCCAAGCTCATTGCGCAGAAGCCGCTGCTTCTCACCTACTATGCCGGCTTTGACGAGGGCGTGAGCATTTTCGCGCAGTCGAACATCAAGGCGATGTTCTCCATGGGCGAGCCGCAGGTGGCCGGCCTCAGGGCCAAGGGCGTCGATGCGGCCTTCACCATCCCGAAGGAAGGCGCCATCGGCTGGCTGGACTGCTGGACCGTTTCGGCCGGCGCCCGCGACCCGGATCTCGCCTTCGCCTGGCTCAATGCCTGCCTCGATCCCAAGGTCGGCGCCTTCCTCTCCGACAAGAAGAGCTACGGCAACACCACCGACGAACAGGCCAACGTGCGCAACGGCTTCACCTATGCCGACAAGCTGACGTTCCTTGAGACGCCGGAGAATTTCGAGAAGCGCGTGGCGATCTGGAACGAGGTCAAGGCCGCCTGACGACGGGCGCGCGCCAACTGTCACACCGGGCGGCGCGGGCTCTGCGCCGCCCTGCCTTTCACCATGGATGCCCTGTCATGAAGACCGTTTCTCCGGTGCTGGATCATGCGCCGCCCGCCCTCACCATCACCGGCATCACCTGCCACGTGCTGCTCGCGCCCGATTACGACCCCGGCTTCACGTCGTCCGCGCAGGACAGCTGCGTGGTGCTGATCGAAACCGATGGCGGCGTTACCGGCGTGGGCGAGTGCGATGTCAATCCGTGGATGGCGAAGGCGGCCATCGAGGCGCCCGGCACCCACACCATGGGGCTTTCCATCCGCGATCTGCTGATCGGCGCCAATCCGTTCGAGATCGGGGCGATCTGGCAGAAGATCTACACCCACACCGCTATGAACGGGCGGCGCGGCGTGGTCATCCACGCGCTGAGCGCGGTGGAAATGGCGCTGTGGGATCTGTGCGGCAAGGCGGTCGGCAAGCCGGTGCATGCCCTGCTCGGCGGCGCCACGCGGGATTTCATCACACCCTATGCCTCGCTGCAGCCGGCGGGGTCGAGCTTCGAGGCCTATCGCGATGCGCTGGTGGAATCGGCGCTGAAGGCCAGGGCGCTGGGGTTCCGCGCGGTGAAGAGCGAAGTCACCATGAACGGTCCCTATGCCCACGACGGCATGTGCGAGAGCTATGACCGCCACACCGAGGTGGTGGCCGCCGTGCGCAAGGCCATCGGCCCCGACATGACGCTGATGGTGGACGTGCAATATCTGTTCGAGGACGCGAAGACCTGCCTCGACGTGGTGCGCGACTGGGCGGAGTTCGACCTGTTCTTCCTTGAAACGCCGATCTGGTCCGACAATGTGGAGGAGATGGCGAAGCTCTCGGCTGAGGCGCCGATGAAGATCGCCTGCGGCGAGTGGCTGGCCACGCGCTTCGAGTTCCGCGAGCTGATGGATATCGGCAAGGTTCATGTCGCCCAGCCCGATGTCGGCCGTGTCGGCGGCATCGGCGAGGCGAAGATCGTGTGCGACATGGCGGCCGAGCGCGGCATGCCCATCGTGCCCCACTGCTGGAAGACCGGCATTTCCATTTCCGCCACGGCCCATCTCGCCTTCGTCACCAGCCACTGCGCCTTCGTCGAATATCTGCCGCCGCAGTTGTGTGTGGAGCGGCTGCGCCGCGAACTGGCGCAGGAGGAACTGACGCTGCGGCCGGACGGCACCATTCCGCTGCCGGTCCGGCCGGGCCTTGGCGTCGAACTCGATTTCGATGCGCTGCGGCGCTACACGGTGGCCTGAGCGATGGGGCTGGTGCTGGATGCCGTCTCCAAGTCCTACGGCTCCGTCGCGGTGCTGCGGCCGGTGTCGCTGGAGATTGCAGACGGCGAGTTTCTCACCCTGCTGGGGCCGTCCGGCTCGGGCAAGACGACGCTGCTGCGGCTCATCGGCGGCTTCACGCAGCCGGGCGGCGGGCGCATCCTGTTCGACGGGCAGGACCTGACGAAGGTGCCCACCAACCGGCGCCCGTTCAACACGGTGTTTCAGGACTACGCCCTCTTTCCCCACATGAGCGTGGCGGACAATGTCGGCTACGGGCTGATGATCCGGGGGCGGCCGAAGAAAGAGATCGCCGCCATCGTGGCGGAGGCTCTGGAAACCGTGGGCCTCGGCCATCTGCCGGGGCGCTATCCGGCCGCGCTGTCCGGCGGCCAGCGCCAGCGGGTGGCGCTGGCGCGCGCCATCGTCTGCGCGCCGCGGCTGATCCTGCTCGACGAGCCGCTGTCGGCGCTGGACGCCGGGCTGCGCCAGCAGATGCAGGTGTTCCTGAAGGATCTGCAGCGCCGCATCGGCACCACCTTCCTGTTCGTCACCCACGATCAGGACGAGGCCATTGCCCTTTCCGACCGCATCGTGGTGATGGAGGCCGGCGGTATCGAGCAGGTCGGCACGCCGAAGCAGATCTATTATGCCCCGCAGACCCCGTTCGTCGCCCGCTTTTTCGGCGACAACAACCATCTGCCGGCCATCGTCACCGCCGGCGGCGCGCTGGAAACGCCGCTGTTCACGACTGCGCTGCCGGCCGGCATCGCGCCCGGCGCACGCGCGCTGTCGCTCGCCATCCGCCCGGAGCGCATCAGCCTGACGCCGCTTGAGGGGGCGGTGGCCATCGCGGCTGCCGTGGAGAGCGTGCGTTTTGCCGGCCCGGTCAGCCATATCGGGCTGAAGACGGCGGCGGGCCTTCCGCTCATCGTCAAGCAGACCAGCGTTTCCGGTCTTGAGGCGCTGGGCGAGGGGGTGGCCGTGACGGCCTTCATCCGCCCGGACGATATGGCGGGCGTTGAGGCGCCGGCGGGTGCTGCGGCCGGGAAGGCGCGGCCATGAGCGACATGACCCCGCCTGTTGCTGCCGGCGCCACCGCAGCCGCGCGCGCGGCCGCGGAGAGCGGCGGTTTCGGCCGTCCGGCGCGGCTTGGCCTGTTCGCGCTGGTGGCGGCCGGGCCGGTGCTGCTCGTCGTGCTGCCGGTGGCGAGCTTCTTCGTGCTGTCGTTCTGGCGGGTGCAGAACGGCGCGATCACGCCGGATGCGACGCTTGCCAACTATGGCGCGTTCTTCTCCAGCCCGGCCTACTGGCGCACCTTTCTGATGACGCTGCTGCTGGCGGCGGAGGTGACGGCCATCGGCATCGCGATCGGCTATCCGGTGGCCTATTTCATCTGGCGGCGGCGGGGGCGGCTGCGCACCTTCCTGCTGCTGCTGTTCGTGCTGCCGCTGTTCATGAGCTACATCGTGAAGATCTACACGATGCGCTCGATCCTCGGCCTCAGCGGGCTGCTCAATCAGGTGCTGGTGGCGTCCGGCCTGCTGGAGGCGCCGAGCCTGCTGTTTCTCTATAACCGCACGGCGATCCTGATCACCATGGCGGTGATCTTCCTGCCGTTCGTTATCCTGCCCGTGTACCTGTCGCTGGAGCGCATTCCCGCCAGCCTGCTGGCCGCCTCCGCCGACCTCGGCGCCGGGGTCGCCACCACGTTTCGCCATGTGGTGCTGCCGCTGTCGCTGCCGGGCACGGTTGCCGGGGCGCTGTTCGCCTTCGTGCTGGCGCTGGGCGATTTCGTGACGCCGCAGATGGTGGGCGGGCCTTCCGGCTTCACCTTCGGGCGGGTGATCTGGTCGCAGTTCGGGCTTGCCTTCAACTGGCCGTTCGGCGCCGCGCTGGGGGTGATCCTGTTCGTGGTCGCGCTCGCCGTCATCATCGCCGGCGGCTGGGCAGCCGGCCGGCAGAGGGTGTGAGCCATGCTGAAATCGCCTGCCGAACGCCTGACCGACCTGCTGCTTGCCGTGCTGGCGGCGGTAACGCTGACCGTGCTCTATGCGCCGGTTCTGATCTCTGCCCTGTTCTCCGTCGTGCCTTACGATCAGGCGGGCCTGCACTGGCAGGCGGCGGGCTTCGACTGGTATCGCGCCCTGCCGGGCAACGCCTCGGTCATGGCGGCGGTGCGGGCCAGCGCCCTCGTCGGGGTGCTGTCGGTTGCCGCCGCGACGGTGCTGGCCGTGGTCATGGCGCTCTATGTGGAATGGCAGGGGGCCATCGGCCGCCGCTTCATCGAGATCGTGGTGTACCTGCCCTTTCTCATGCCGCCCATCGTCACCGGCCTGTCGCTGCTGATCTTTCTGGACCGGCTCGGCCTGTCGCGCGGGCTGGCCACGGTGGTTATCGGCCACACCGCGCTGGTGCTGGCGGTGCTTTACCGGCTGGTGCTGACGCGGCTGAGGGCGCTGCCGAAATCTCTGGTGGAGGCCTCTGCCGATCTCGGCGCCACGCGGCTGCAGACCTTTCGTCATGTGGTGTGGCCGCAATTGCGCTCGGCCGTGGCCACCGGCGCGCTGCTGGCGCTGACCGTGTCGTTCGACGAAACCCTCGTCACCGTCTTTCTGGCCGGCGATGCCACCACCCTGCCGCTGCGGCTGTGGGGCATGATGCGCGTCGGCTTCACCCCCGAAATCAACGCCCTTGTCACTGTCGTGCTGGCGGCTTCCATCGGCCTTGCGGTGGTTGTCGCCCTGCGCCTGAAGCCGGACAGCCGTGGAGAAGATCAATGACGACCGGAACGCAGAGCCCCATGCCCGCCGCCCGCCGGCTTGAAGGCCGGGTGGCGGTTGTCACCGGTGCGGCGCGCGGCATCGGCCGCGGCATCGCCGCGCGGCTGGCGGCCGAGGGCGCCCATGTGGTGGTGGCCGATATCGATGCGGCCGGTGCCGCGCAGGTGGCCGCCGGACTTGGCGGCGGCGCGCTGGCCGTGCGTGTGGATATCGCCGATGCCGCATCCGTCGCCGCCCTTGCGGCGGCGGTGGAGGCGCGGTTCGGGCGCTGCGAGATCCTCGTCAACAATGCCGCCATTCTCGATGCCCTCAGCGTCGATGCCATGACCTTCGAGACCTATCGCCGGGTGATCGACATCAATCAGGATGGCGCCATCCGCGTCACGCTGGCGCTGCTGCCGCTGGTCCGCCGGGGCGGGCAGGGGCGGCGCATCCTCAACATCGCGTCCATTCAGGGCATGCGCGGCGCCCGCGACAGCCTCGCCTATGCCACCGCCAAGGGCGCGATCGTCAATTTCACACGCTCGCTCGCCTGCGATCTGGCCGACGACGGCATCGTCGTCAACGCGCTGGCGCCGGGCTTCATCGACACCGATATGGCGCAGTTGCCCGACGGTTCCGGGCACGAGCACGAGACCGACTGGTTCCGCGATATCTATCTGAAATATGGCCGCATTCCGCTGCGGCGCGCCGGTCTGCCGGACGATATCGCCGGCCCCGCCTTCTTCCTGTGCAGCGACGATGCCCGCTATGTCACGGGCCAGATCCTGCTGGTGGACGGCGGCGTTTCCGCCACGTTCTGACGTCGTCCCGCGATCTGCCTCAAGACGATCTGCCTGAAAACCAGTTCCATCTGAACACCGCGCGAGGGCCGCCGTCCGGCGGCCGGTGCCGGGCCGGGGTGCCTCCATGCCGTCGAAGCTGACTATCCGTTCCATCCGTTCCGTGCCGCTGGCCGGCGAAAGCCCCAAAGGGGGCTGGTCGGCCGAGATCGCGCCGGAGGATTCCATCCATGCCCTCATCGCGGTGCACACCGAGGAGGGCATCACCGGCCACGGCTCGGTGTTCACCGATGCCCGGCTGGTGGCGGCGGCGCTGAAGGTGCTGGAGCCGCTGTGGCAGGGCGAGAACGCGCTTGAGCCGGAGCGGGTGAGCGAGAAGCTGCACCAGAACACCTTCTGGATGGGCCGCGGCGGCTCGCTGACCCACACCATCAGCGGCATCGATATCGCGCTGTGGGACATTCTCGGGCAGGCGACGGGCCAGCCCGTCGGCCGCCTGCTGGGCGGCATCCACACCCGGCAGGTGATGCCCTACTGCTCGCTGCTGATGGAGGAGCCCGCGCAGATGGGCGCCGTGATGGCCGCCTACCGCGCCCGCGGCTTCCGCGCCTTCAAGATCGGCTGGGGGCCGTTCGGCCGGCGTGACGACCGGCGGCACGACGAAGCCATCGTGCGGGCGGCGCGCGAGGCCATCGGCCCGGATTGCAAACTGTTCGTCGATGCCGGCGCCAGCGATGCCTTCTGGCCTAACGGGCTGAAATGGGCGCTGAACACCGCCGAAATGCTGAAGGACTACGATGTCGGCTGGTTCGAGGAGGCCCTCGTGCCCGATGCCCTCGACGATTTCTGCGCCCTGCGCGCGGCAAGCCCGGTGCCGGTTGCCGGTGGCGAGGTGCTGACGCGGCGCCAGTCGTTCCTGCCGTTCCTGTCGCGCCGGGCGTTCGACATCGTGCAGCCCGATGCCACAAAGGTCGGCGGCCTCAGCGAGCAGCGCCGCATCGCATGGATGGCGCAGGATTTCGGCGTGCGCTATGTCGGCCACGGCTGGAACACGGCGCTGGGCGTGGCGGCCGACCTGCAGCTGGCCTCGGCGCTGCCCAATGTCGGTCTGGTGGAGTTCATCGGCGGCAGCGCCTATGTCGACGGCCTGCTGGCGGAACCCTTCCGCCTCGATGACGAGGGCCGGCTGACGGTGCCCGACGGGCCGGGGCTGGGGGTGACGCTCGATCCCGACAAGGTCGGCCGCTACACCCCGGATGCCGCGCCGCTGTTCCGTCCCTGAGCGGCGGCGCGGCGAAACCGTGCAGAGAGCACATTTTTTCGCTTGCCAAGCCATGGCTGCCGGCGGCAAGGATGCGCACGTACAATAACGAGAGGATGCCGGCGCCGCCGGCCGCGGCCGCGGTGCCGCGGGCCGGCCTGCGCACGGCTTCCGGGCGAGTGACGATGCGGGACGCAGCCCTGAGTGATGCCGGCGGCGCCGTGGCCAATGTCGATGCGCAGAACGAGCGCGCGGCCGAGGGCACGGTGTTCGCCATTCTGTTCGCCATCAGCTTCTGCCACATGCTCAACGACATGATGCAGTCGCTGCTGTCTTCGCTTTATCCCATCTTCAAGCAAAGCTACGGGCTGGATTTCGGCCAGATCGGGCTGATCACCTTTGCGTTCCAGATGACGGCCTCGCTGCTGCAGCCGGCCATCGGCCTGTTTGCGGACAAGAAGCCGATGCCGTTTTCGCTGGCGGCGGGCATGGGCTCCACGCTCATCGGCCTTCTGCTGATCTCGCAGGCCACGAGCTTTCATTCCATCCTGCTCGGGGCCTGCCTCATCGGCTTTGGTTCGGCGGTGTTCCACCCGGAATCCTCGCGGGTGGCGCGCATGGCGGCCGGTCGTCAGCCGGGGCTCGCGCAGGCGGTGTTTCAGGTCGGCGGCAATTTCGGCACCGCCATCGGGCCGCTGCTGGCCGCCTTCATCGTGGTGCCGCGCGGGCAGGGCAGCGTGGCGTGGTTCTCGCTCGCCGCCATGGTTGCCATCATCGTGCTGTCGATCGTCGGCCGCTGGTATCGCCACCACGGCCTCAACCGCATGAAGGCTTATCGCCGGCGCGGTGCCGCGCACGAGCCGCTGCCGCATCGCGTGGTGGTGATGTCGATCTGCGTGCTGGTGCTGCTGGTGTTCTCCAAGTTCATCTACATGGCGAGCCTTTCCAGCTACTACACGTTCTATCTCATCGACCGGTTCCATGTGTCGGTGGAGGAATCGCAGATCTACCTGTTCATCTTCCTCGGCGCGGTGGCGGCGGGCACGGTGATCGGCGGGCCGATCGGCGATCGCATCGGCCGCAAGCGGGTAATCTGGTTTTCCATTCTCGGCGTGCTGCCGTTCTCGCTGGCGCTGCCCTATGCCAGCCTGTTCTGGACGGCGGTGCTGTCGGTGGTGATCGGCTTCATTCTCGCCTCGGCCTTCTCCGCCATCATCGTGTTCGCGCAGGAGCTGGTGCCGGGCAAGGTGGGCATGATCGCCGGCCTGTTCTTCGGCCTGTCGTTCGGCCTTGGCGGCATCGGCGCGGCGGCGCTGGGCCAGCTGGCCGACCACACCTCCATCGAGTTCGTCTATGGCCTGTGCGCGTGGCTGCCGGCCATCGGCATTCTCACCGTGCTGCTGCCGAACATCGAGGGCACGCGGGCAAAGGCGAAGGCCTGAGGCCGCGGCCCCGCTTTTGCCGCCCGTGGCCTTTGCCGAAAAGCCGCGCACAGAAAAAAGGCCGGTCCTGTTGCCGCAGGACCGGCCTTTTCTGTGTCCGTCAGGCCCGTGGCGGGCGCGCGCTCACCAGCTCCGCAGCGCCCTGAGCTGGGCCGTCTTCTTGAAGGCGTGCTCGTCCATTCGCGCCAGCAGGTGATCGAGCAGGCCGACGGCGGTGGTCACCGCCGGACCCTTGTTCAGCATCACGCATTCGGCGCGGCTGGCCATGGCGGCATCGGTCATCTCGCCGCGGCTCGGCACGCCGTCCTTCACCAGATCTTCCAGCACCTGGGTGGCCCAGATCGCCGGCACGGAGGCCGCCTCGCACAGCCACAGGATTTCCTCCTGCATTTCTGCCAGACGCTCGAAGCCGATCTCGGCGGCCAGGTCGCCGCGGGCGATCATCACGCCGAACGGACGGCTGCCGCTGGCGCGGGCCATCAGGGCGGGCAGGTTGGTCACGGCCTCCGGGCGCTCGATCTTGGCCACGAGGCCCAGCGGGCGTTCGCGCGCGCCCTGACGCGAGAGCGCGGCATCCAGCAGGTCGATGTCGTCGGCATGGCTGACGAAGGAATAGCCGATGAGGTCGGCCAGACTGATCACCGCCGCCAGATCGGTTTCGTCCTTGGCGGTCAGCGGCGAAAGGCCCAGCGCCGTGTCGGGCAGGTTGATGCCCTTTTCCGGCTTCAGTTTCGTGCCGCCGGCCTTCGCCGCGGTCACCACGATCATCGCTTCGCCGCCGGCCGCGCTTTCAACGATGCCTTCCAGCTTGCCGTCGTCATAGCGCAGCCGGTCGCCGGGGCGCAGGCGGGTCACCATTTCCGGCAGCGACACGGCGGCGGAGAAACGCGCCTTCTCGCAGGTGCGCGGTGCGCCGGTGGCTACCAGCCGCAGACGGTCGCCGGGCTTCAGCTTCTCCTTCTTCGGTGCCTCGACGGCCTCGGTGCGGATCTTCGGGCCGGCAATGTCCATCAGCACGGCAATGGAACGGCCGGCAGCCTCGGCGGCGGCGCGCACGTTGGCGGCCATTGCGGCCCACGCATCGGCATTGTCGTGGGCACAGTTGATGCGCGCGATATCCATGCCCTTGCCGGCCAGTGCCGCGACGAAGCCGGCATCGGTGGCGGCCTCCGACGGCAGCGTGACCATGATGCGGGTGCGCCGGCCC
>NZ_DAISHT010000101.1:0-7904 GCF_036822375.1 Pseudoxanthobacter sp.
CGGGCGAACACCTGCCAGATCATGCCCACCACGTTGAAGGGAATGAGCAGCGGCAGCGCGATGACCACGATGGCGAGGGAGGATTTCCAGCCCTTCTTCGGCAGCACCAGCGCCACCGCCACGCCGAGCGGCAGTTCGATGGCCAGGATGAGGCCGGAGAACAGGAACTGCCGCACGAAGGCATCGCGGATGTCGCTGTCGGCCAGCACCTGCCGGAACCACTCGGTGCCGACGAACACGCGGTTGCCGGGGCCGAAGATATCCTGCACCGAATAGTTCACCACCGTCATCAGCGGCACCACGGCGCTGAAGGCGACCAGCGCCACCACCGGCACGATGAGGAACCAGGCGCGGTTGTCGTCCGTCTTGGTCGTCATGCGAGGGCTCCCACCAGCCGGTCGTCGGCAAAAACGAGGGTGTGGGCGGGCGGCAGCACGAGGCCGGCATCGTCCGCGGGGATGGCATCGCCGTCGGCGACCTTGACCTTGATGAGGCTGTCGCCGAGGCGCACGTCGACCACCGAGAACGGCCCGAGGTGTTCCACGTCTTCCACCCGGGCCTTCAGCGCCGCGGCGGTGCCGGGCGGCGTGAGGCGGATGGCGCCGGGGCGCACGCCCACTTTCAGCTGTGCGCGGGCCGGCAGGCGGCCGGCGATATGGTCGGGCAGCGGCAGCGAGGCGCCGGAAAAGGCCAGCCGGCCTTCTTCCACCCGCGCCGCCATCAGGTTCATGCCGGGCGAGCCGATGAAATAGCCCACGAACGAATGCTGCGGCCGCTCGTAGAGATCTTCCGGCGGGCCGACCTGCACGACCTCGCCGTCATACATGATGACGATGGTGTCGGCGAAGGTCAGCGCTTCGTTCTGATCGTGGGTGACGTAGATCATCGTCAGCTTCAGGTGCTCGTGCACGGCCTTCAGCTTGCGGCGCAGCTCGAACTTCACCTGCGGGTCGATGACGGTCAGCGGTTCATCGAACAGGATGGCCGCCACGTCGGGGCGCACCAGACCGCGGCCGAGCGAGATCGTCTGCTTTTCGGCCGCACTGAGGGCGGAGGCGCGCCGGTCGAGCAGCGGGCCAAGCTCCAGCATCTCGCCGATCTCGTTGACGCGGCGGCGGATTTCCGCCTCCGGCACGCCGCGGTTGCGCAGCGGAAAGGCGAGGTTGGCGCGCACGGTCATGGTGTCGTAGATGACCGGGAACTGGAACACCTGCGCGATGTTGCGCCGCTCGGTCGGCACGTCGGTGACATCGACGCCGCCGAACAGCAGCCGGCCTTCGGAGGGGCGCACCAGACCGGAGATGATATTCAGCATCGAGGTCTTGCCGCAGCCCGAAGGCCCGAGCAGCGCATAGGCGCCGCCATCGCGCCACACATGATCCACCCGCTTCAGGGCGAAGTGCTTGTGCTCGGTCGGATAGGGGAAATAGGAGTGGCGAACGCCTTCCAGGCGGATTTCGGCCATCAGTGCACCCGCTGGGTTGCTGCCGGCGGCACGGCGATGAGGGCGCCGGCCGGGGCGAACAGGTAGAGGCGGTCGGGATCGATGGCGGCAATGACCGGCGTTTCCGGCGCGGTCGGGTGCACGCCGTGGCGCTCGGCAATCCAGAGCGCGCCGCCGGCCTCGATGTGGATGAAGGTTTCCGAGCCGTTGACCTCGGCAAGCTGCACCCGGCCGGCCAGCGCGATGCCGGCAGGAGCGCCCTCAAGGCCGATGGCGAGCTGGCTCGGCCGCAGGCCCACGAAGGCATCGCCCTCCATGCGGCCGGCCATGTGCGCCGGGCGCGGCACCGTCACGCCGGCCACCGTCAGCCGGTCGCCCTCAAGGCGGGCGGGCACCAGATTCATCGGCGGATCGGAGAAGATCTCGGCCGCCTTCAGCGAGGCCGGCCGGTGATAGACATCGATGGCCGGGCCCGTCTGGATGATGCGCCCGGCATCCATCAGAATGGTGGTGCCGCCCATCTGCATCGCCTCCACCGGCTCGGTGGTGGTGTAGACCACGAGGCGGCCGGACTTGCGGAAGATGGTGCGCAGTTCGGAGCGCAGTTCCTCGCGCAGCTTGTAGTCGAGGTTGACCAGCGGCTCGTCGAGCAGCAGCAGATCGGCGTCCTTGACGAGGGCGCGGGCAATGGCCACGCGCTGTTGCTGGCCGCCGGAAAGCGCGGCCGGCAGACGGTCGAGCAGGTGGTCGATGTGCAGCAGCGCCGCGGTCTCGCGCACCCGGCGCTCGATGGCCTCGCGCGCCATGCCGGCCCGGCGCAGCGGCGCGGCGATGTTGTCGAACACCGTAAACGACGGGTAGTTGACGAACTGCTGGTAGACGAAGGCGACCCGGCGCCGGTTGAGGGCGATGGAGCGGGCATCGCGCCCGTCCACCATCACCCGGCCGCCCGAGGGCCGGTCGAGCCCGGCCAGAACCCGCAGCAGCGAGGTCTTGCCGGCCCCGGTGCGCCCCACCAGAACGTGGAGGTGGCCAGGGGTGAGGCTGAGGTTGATGCCGGCGAGATGCATCTCGCCATCCACCGTGCGGCCGACATCCTGAACTTCGATTGCCATGGCGTGTCCTTCCCTCAGGCGGCGGCCGCGGCGGCGGACGGTGCCGCCGGCTGCGGCGCCCGCCACAGCGAGGACATGGCGGTGGTGGCGGCGCGGAAGCGGGCATATTTGTCGCGCAGCGCCGGGAAGCGGCCGGCCTGCGGCTCGAAACGCCGCTTCACCCGCACCATGGCGCGCACGGCGGTCTCATAATCGGGCTGCAGGCCGAGGCCGACAGCGGCGGAAATGGCGGTGCCGAGCGCGCCCAGTTCGCTGCCCTCGGTCAGCTCCACCGGGCGCTCCAGCACGTCGGCGAAGATCTGCGCCCACACATCGGAGCGCGCCGCGCCGCCGGCCAGCCGGATGACCTCCGGCTGCGCCGCATCGCGCCCGGAAAGCAGCAGGTCGATATCCACCTTGTGGGCAAAGGCGATGCCTTCGTAGATGGCGCGCACCACGTCGCCGAACTGGTGGCCGGCAGAAAGGCCGATGAAGCCGGCCGGGGCGCCGTCGGGGCCGCCGAACAGATAAGGCAGGAAGAGAATGTCGTTGGCCCGGTCGAGGCTGGCGGCAACCGCTTCGTTGCACACGTCATAAATGGAGCGCGAGCCGAGTTCGGCGCGCATGCCGGCGGTCAGAACCGACTTGCAGAACCATTCCAGATTGCCGGCCGAGGTCGCCGCGCCTTCGGTGGCCAGATAAAGCCCGCCGATGGGATAGGGGCTCTGCAGGAAGGGCAGATATTCCATGCGCGGCGTGGCGTGGAGCGTCTGGTTGATGGAGAAGGTGCCGGCGATGACGGCAAGCTGGCGGGCATCGGTGATGCCGGAGGCGACCGAGGCGGCGGTGACGTCCACGAGGCCGCGCACCACCGGGGTGCCGGGCAGAAGGCCGGTCTGGCGGGCGGCCTCTGCGGTCACCGCGCCGGCGACTGCCTCGGAGGGGCCGATGTCCGGCATCCTGCCGCGCCAGACGCCAAGGCCGAGATCGTCCATCACGTCGGTCGCCCAGCGGCGGCTGACATTGTCCATCAGGCCGGAAATGCCGCCGTCGGTCGGGTCGGTGGAAAGCTCGCCCGTCAGCCGGCCGCGCAGGAAATCCTTGCAGAACAGCACCGAATGGGCCCGGGCGACGAGGTCTGGCTCGTGTTCGGCCAGCCACGCCATCAGCGCCAGCGAATGGCCGCACCACAGCCGCTGCTGCACCCGCGGGGCGTTGCGGGCAAACCGCCCGTCCTGCCGCCAGCGCTCCACCAGCGCGGTCGCCCGCGTGTCGGTGGAGACGATGCCCGGACGCAGCGGATTGCCGGCCGCGTCCACCACATAAAGCCCCGAGCCGTAGCCGGCCGTGGCGACGCCGGCGATGGCGGACGGGGCGATGCCCGTGCGCTCCAGCAGCAGCCGGACGGCGCTGGCCGCCGCCCCCCACATCACATCGGCATCGCGCTCGGTGTGCCCGGGCGCCGGAAACAGCATCTGATTGGGAAATCGCTCGCACGCCCGTTCGCGGCCGTCCGCGTCGAACAGCGCCGCCTTGGTCATGGTGCCGCCGGCATCAATGCCGATGAGCCAGTCCGCCATTTACGTCTCCTCCGCGGGGCGCGGGAAGGAGCGGGCGGGCAACAGACAGCGCATGCGGACCGCCTGAGCGGATCGCATCCCTGCACGACCGGCGCTTCCTCCCGGGAGGCTGCCGCCTGTTTTCGGCGACTTTGAACCTCCCAGCCCTAACTTGTAATTATAGGCGAACTGTACAGGCGCTTTGGCTGCCGTCAACACGAAAGTTGCAGAGGGCCGAAAATCGGGCTTAATGCGCTGAAAAATAGAGGAAATTTTCTCAAGTCAATCGCTGTGGCACAATGATGGCGCCGTATCTTGTAATTACAAGTAACCGGTTCTAGAATGGCCGCAAACCAGGAGGCGGCATTCCGGCCGCCCGGCAGTTCCGACCCGGAGAGGCTTTCCATGCAATCGCGTGCCGACCAGATCAGGCGCCTTGCGGCGCAGACATCCGTTGACGTGCTCATCATCGGCGGCGGCATCAACGGCGTGGGGGTGATGCGCGATCTGGCGGCGCAGGGGGTGGCGTGCCTGCTGGCCGAGCAGGGCGACTTCGGCGGCGGCACGTCGGCGGCGCCGTCGCGCCTCATCCACGGCGGGCTGCGCTATCTGGAAACGGGCGAGTTCGCGCTCGTGCGCGAAAGCGTGGAGGAGCGCAATCTGCTGCTGCACAACGCCGCCCATGTGGTCAGGCCGATCCGGGTGTGGGTGCCGGTTCGCGGCTGGCTGGGCGGGCTCGGCTCGGCCGCCGGGCGGGCGCTGCGCCTCATCCGCACGCCGTCGTCGAAGGGCGGCTGCGTGGTGGCGATGGGGCTGTGGGTCTATGACTGGTTCGGCCGCGCCTGGCGCTCGATGCCCGGCCACCGCATGGTTTCGCGGCGCGAGGCCCTTGCCACCATGCCCTCGCTGATGCCGGGCATCAGCGTCATCGGCGAATATTACGATGCCCGGATCACTCACCCGGAACGTCTGGTGGCCGAACTCGTCGCCGATGCGGAGGCCGACTGCCCGCAGGCGATGGCCATCAACTATCTGGCCGTCACCGGGCGCAGCGGCGGCACCGTCGAACTGACCGACCGTGTGTCGGGCGAGCGCTTCTCCGTTACGCCCCGCCTCGTCATCAACACCGCCGGGCCGTGGGTGGACGTGGTGGACGGGCGGCTCGGCTATGACGAAAAGCTGATGGGCGGCACCAAGGGGTCGCACCTCGTCATCCGCGCGCCGGAGCTGGTGCGCGAACTCGGCGATACCATGCTCTATTTCGAGACGCCCGATCACCGCGTCTGCCTGATCTATCGCATGGAGGGCGATCTGTTTCTGCTGGGCACGACGGACCTGCGCACCAGCGATCCGGCCGACGTGGTGTGCTCGCCGGCGGAAATCGACTACCTGTTCCGCGTCCTGCGCGAGGTGCTGCCGAAAACCCGTCTCGGCCCCGCATCCATCGTGTTTCACTATGCCGGCGTGCGGCCGCTGCCGGCCTCGCGGGCCGGCGCCACGGGGGCCATCAGCCGCGATCACAAACTGCATGTGCGCGAGCCCGATGACGGGCGGCCGTTTGCTCTGCTCACCCTCGTCGGCGGCAAGTGGACGACCTATCGCGCCTGCGCCGAGCAGATTGCGGATGCAGTCCTCGCCCGGCTCGGCACCGCCCGCCGGACCAGCACGAAGCATCTGCGGGTGGGCGGCGGCCGGGGGCTGGACGCGGGCGCGGCAAGCCTTGCCGCCCTGAGCGCGCAGGTCGCAACCCGCAGCGGCCTGCCGCAGCCTGTGGCGGACCGTCTGACGGCGCGCTATGGCAGCGGCGCTCTGGCGATTGCGGAGGCCATGGCGGCCGGGCCCGACCGGCCGGTTGCCGGTGCGCCTTCCTATTCCCGCGCCGAAATCGCCTGGCTGGCGCAGAACGAGCGGGTGGAGCGGCTGGAAGACATCGTGCTGCGCCGCACGCTGATTGCCTTCGAAGGGCTTGCCGTGCCGGAGGTGCTGGCGGATCTGGCAGAGATCGTCGGCGCCGCCCTTGGCTGGAACCGGGCCCGGCGCGAAGAGGAACTGGCGGCGACCGTTGCCCTGATGGCGGCGCGGCACGGCGTGCCGGCGGCACTGGCGGCTGCGGCATGAGACGCGGCATGAGGCGCGGTGCGCAACGCCGGTGCAGCCTGCGCTTGCGACCCGTTGGCGCTGCGGCCTGCGGGTGGCTTGCGCTGCCGGCAAAGCATTGGCATTGGAAGGGCAGGGCCAGCCGATGACGGAGCAGGTGGTGACGAGACGTGCCACGGGTCACGGGACGGGAACCGGCCGCGCGGCCGGAACCGGGGGGCGGGCCCCCGGCCGGCCGGCCGTTGCCTCGCCGCCGCCGGCGCATCTGCCCTTGTGGTCGCAGGTCAAGTCCGCTCTCGTCGCGCGCATTCACGACGAGGGGCTGGCGGAGCACGCGCGGCTGCCCTCCGAACACGAGCTTTGCGCCGAATTCGGCGTTTCGCGCACGGTGGTGCGCGAGGCGCTGAACCAGCTCGTGACCGAGCGCGTCATCTACAAGTTGCAGGGCAAGGGCGCGTTCGTGGCCAGCGCGCGCGAGGAACAGGACTTCCTCGGCACCTCATCGGGTTTTTCCGGCGAGCTGCTCGGCAAGCAGAAGACCATCGCCCGCCAGGTGCTGCGCCAGACGGTGGTGGAGCCGCCGGAGCGCGCGCGCCGGCTGCTGAAGCTGGCCGCCGGCCAGCAGTGCGTCTCGCTCGACCGGGTTCTTCACGTCGACGGCGCGCCGCGCATGATCGTGCGCACGCTCATTCCCGAAGAGCTGGTGCCCGGCCTCGATCAGGTCAACATGCAGAACCGCTCGCTCTACGACACGCTGCGCCGGCAATATGGTGTGGTCGTCAAGCGCGCCGACCGCTGGATCGAGGCCATCATTCCCGATGCCGAAGAGGCGGCGCTGCTTGACGTGCCGGCCAGTCAGCCGCTGGTCGGCATCGAATCCTGTGCCTACACCGCCTCCGGCGATCCCGTGGAATATTACACCGCCGTCTACCGCTCCGACCGGGCGCGGCTGCATTTCCGCGTCGGCTGACGCCGCCTCTTTCCATGGCGGCGCCGAGACGGCACTCTCGGCCCGGCGAATCGCGTTGGCCGGGAGGGGTTGTGATGCATGCTGTCGTGTTGGTAAGGGGCCGTCGCGGCCTGCGCTCTGCGCCGGCCGCGCTGCTGGCGCTGGCACTGGCGGCCGTGGCCGGCCTTGCCGTGCCGCAGAAGGCAGAGGCCGCGCGCCGGCTGCCGCCGGGGGTGAGTTGCGTGGAAAGCGGCCCTTATGCCGTGGTGTCGCAGAATTCCGTGGCGGCCATTCCGGGCGACACCATTGTGGCGCGGCTGCGTGCCGGCAGCGCCGCACCGTGCAGCACCGATGTCGGCCCGGGCGACATTCAGATCGCGGGCCCCTCCGACAACCTGATGCTGATGGGGGCGGCGAGCGGCTATGCGGTGCTCGACAGCGGCGATACCGATCCGCCGCGCACGCTGTCGATCTATGACATCGTTCGCCAGCAGGTGGTCTGGTCGGGGCTGCATGTCGGTGAATGGCCGGTGGTGAAGGCCACGGGCGTGACCTTTATGCTCTACGACGGCGAGGCCACGCGCGAGACCTGCCCCGAATTCGATGCCATCACGGCCCGGCAGTTCACCCCGGCAATCGTGGAGCGCTCGGTCTACGATTTCGAGACCCGCACGCTGACCCGGCTCGGACCGAAGAAGTGCGAGGGGCTGCAATAAGGCGGCCGCGGCGGACCTGACGGCGTCGGGCAAGAAAGAGCCGGG
>NZ_DAISHT010000101.1:8004-12379 GCF_036822375.1 Pseudoxanthobacter sp.
AGAGGCAATTTCACCATGAGCGTCACGGCGCGTTTTCCCCGGCGCCCGGTTTCCGGGCGTCCCGCATCCCGGTTGTCTGCGTTGCTGCGCCCCGCTGCCGGCCGGCTGGCCGTGGCGCTGATTGCGCTGCCGCTGGCTGCACTGCCGGCGCTGGCGCAGGATCTCTCGCCGCCGGCTGACGGCGGCAAGGACGATCCGCTGCTGCCGGGCGGGGCCAGTGCCACGCAGGAGACTTATGGCGACTGGGTCGTCGGCTGCTCCGGTGCCAAGCCCGGCAAGCGCTGCGCGCTGTCGCAGATGCAGGTGAACAAGGAAAACCGCCAGCGCGTGTTTGCCGTGCAGCTCTCCGTGCCGGCGCCGAACAGCGCCGACGGCGTTGCCGTGCTGCCGTTCGGGCTCGACGTGGCGCGCGGCGTCACCCTCACGCTCGACGACGGCAAGCCGGGCGAGCCGGTTGCCTTCCGCACCTGCGTGCCCGTCGGCTGCCTCGTGCCGCTGTCGTTCGATACCGCGTTCGTCGGCAAGCTGATGCAGGCGCAGACGCTGAAGATCAACGCCTACGCGGTGGAAGGCGTGAAGGCCGACAGCGCCCGGCCGGTGAGTTTCACGATCTCGCTGACCGGCTTCGGCCGCGCCCTGTCGCGCACCACCGCGCTCTCGCGCTGAACGCCGGCCGCGCGGGAAAGGCCCGCCAGGCCGGCGGTCCTTTTCTGCGCGCCTTTTCTCTGCCCCCGCGCCTTCAGCCGGCGGCCACCGGGGCATAGCGCCAGGCTTCGACCGTCTGCGGCCGGCCGGCGATGGCAAGGTGGCTGACGCGGGGGGCCGCCTCGGCGATGACGCGGCCGCGGCGCACCACCGCCAGCCGGTTGGCCTTGAGGCGCAGCGCCTCGATGGGGTCGCGGGCATCGAGCAGCACGAAGTCGGCATGGCAGCCGGGGGCGACGCCATAGCCTTCCAGCCCGAAGATCTTCGCCGGGTTGGCGGTGACCGCATCGAAGCAGGCGGCGGAGGCCTTGCGGCTGGTGAGCTGGCCCACATGCAGCCCCATGTGGGCGACTTCCAGCATGTCGGCGCTGCCGAACGAGTACCACGGATCCATCACGCAATCGTGGCCGAAGGCCACGTTCAGGCCGGCGGCCATCAGCTCCGGCACCCGCGTCATGCCGCGGCGCTTGGGGTAGGTGTCCAGCCGGCCCTGCAGGGTGATGTTGATCAGCGGGTTGGCAACGCACTGCACGTCCGCCTCTGCCATCAGGGCGATGAGCTTGGAGGCGTAGTAGTTGTCCATGGAGTGCATGGAGGCGAGATGCGAGCCGGTGGCGCGGCCCTGCAGGCCGAGGCGCTGGGTCTCGAACGCCAGCGTTTCGATGTGGCGCGACAGCGGGTCGTCGCTCTCGTCGCAGTGCAGGTCCACGCGCAGGCCGCGTTCGGCGGCCAGCTCGCACGAGATCGCCACCGATTTTGCACCCTCAGCCATGGTGCGCTCGAAATGCGGGATGCCGCCCACCACGTCCACGCCCATGTCGAGAGCGCGCTTCAGGTTGGCGAGGGCGGTGGGCGAGCGCAGCAGGCCATCCTGCGGGAAGGCGACGAGCTGCAGGTCGAGATAGTCCTTCACCTTGTGGCGCACTTCCACCAGCGCTTCGACGCCGAGCAGCCGGTCGTCGCACACGTCCACATGGGAGCGCACGGCCAGCAGGCCCTGCGAGACCGCAAGATCGCAATAGCGCAGCGCCCGCTCCACGATGGCATCCACCGTCAGGTGCGGCTTCAGCTCGCTCCACAGCGCGATGCCTTCCAGCAGCGTGCCGGATTCGTTGAGGCGCGGATTGCCGAGCGACAGCGTGGAATCCATGTGGAAGTGGATGTCGACGAAGGGGGGCGCCAGCAGACGGCCCTCGGCGTCGATGACGCGGCCGGCCTCCGCCGCAATGCCGCGCTCGACGGCCACGATGCGCCCGCCGTCGCAGGCCACATCCACCCCGCTGCGGCCGTCGGTGAGGGTGACGTTGCGAACAATCAGATCGAACGACGACATGGCAGCTCCGCTTCGGCTCCCGGCGGGGGTCCGGGCCGGACCTCCGGCAGCACGCGCATCCCGGGGATTGGTGGTGGGCCGGCGTGGAAGGGGAATTCCTGAAGGAGGATTTTTGCGCCCGGCCCGGAAGCCCCGCAGATTAGACCGTGTCCGGCCGGCCGTCACCGGCCGGGGCGGCGTGTTTGCGGGGGATTTGTGACAAACGGCGCCGAGCCGGCAACCGCCGCGAGCAGCAGCGCGACCAGTGCCAGCGCGAGCGGCAGGGTGGTGAGGCCGGCCACGAAGCCGATGAACGCCGGCCCGGTCAGAAGGCCCAGATAGCCGAGGCTGACCACCGAGGCGACGGCCGGTCCCGGTGCCGAGGGATTGATGCGCCCGGCGGCCACGAACAGCACCGGCACCACGTTGGCCGCCCCCAGACCGACGAGCGCGAAGCCGGCCAGCGCGCCGGCCTGTCCGGCCGGCGTGGGGCCGGTGAGCGCCACGGTCAGACCGAGGCCGGCGGCTGCCGTCAGCGTTCCGGCCAGCATCACCCGCCGCTCGCCGAAGCGCCGCACGAGGCCGTCGCCGGCAAAGCGCCCGCCGGCCATGGCGGCGGAGAAAGCGGCATAGCCGAGGCTGGCCGCCGCAATGTCGAAGCCGCGGTAGCCGGAGAGGAAGAGGGCGCTCCAGTCCATCATCGCCCCCTCGGCCATGAAGATGATGAAGCACAGGAGGCCGAGCACGAGCGCCCGGCCGCGCGGCAGCACGAAGGCCGGCCCGCCGGCGGCGCTGCGACGGGCGATGAGGCCGGGCAGCGCCAGCGCCATCAGCCCGGCCAGCACCGCGCTGACGGCACTGCCGAGCAGGAGCGGCGGCGCGCCCGCGGCCAGCAGGGCGCCGAGGCTGAGCGCACCGGCAAGGCCGCCGGCGGAGAACAGCGCGTGGAAGCCGGACATGACGGGCTTGCTGCGGGTGGCCGCCACCATCAGCGCCTGTGCGTTGACCGCGACATCGAGGGTGCCGATGCCGGCGCCGAAGGCCATCAGCACCGCTGCCGCCGCGGCCGGGTGGCTCAGCACCGGCAGCAGCGGCAGCAGTGCCATGAGCACGGCGACGGCGGCGAGAATGACCCGCCGGCAGCCGAACCGGGCAATGAGCGCGCCGGCGAGCGGCATGGTGGTGACGGAGCCGATGCCGAAGCACAGCAGCAGCAGGCCGAGGGCGGTGTGGTCGAGGCCGAGATTGTTGCGCAGCACCGGCACCAGCGGCGCAAACGCCGCATTGGCGGTACCGAGGGCCAGAAAGGTGAGCCGCGTGGCGCCGACGGCGCGGACCGGCAGCGCCGGTGCCGGCTCAGCCGCGCCGGCGCCGGTGGTGATGGTCATGATCGGTTGCCCGGAGGGATCGGCAGGGAGGCGGGATCAGGTCAGCGGCGTCATGGCGCCGGTGCGATAGGCCGGGCGGGCCGCAAGGCGGTTGTACCATGCCTCAAGGTGGGGCAGCGGCGGCCGTTCGGCCGCAAGGCCGAACCAGCCATAGACGATGGCGCCCAGCGGAATGTCGGCCATCGTCAGACGGTCGCCGGCAAGAAAGGGGTGCCGGGCAAGGGCGGCATCGGCAATCGCCAGCCGCGCGGCGGTTGCCGCAAGGCTGGCGGCGATGGCGGCGGTGTCGCGCTTTTCCGGCGGCGTGCGCACGAGGCCGACGAAGGCGGGGCCGAAGGCCGGCTGCACGGTGGTGCCGGTCCAGTCCATCCACTGGTCGGCGACGGCGCGCGCCGCCGGGTCTTCGGGCCACAGCGTGCCGGCGCCGTGGCGGGCGGCGAGATAGCGCACGATGGCACCGGATTCCCACACCGTCAGCGCGCCGTCCTGCAGGGTGGGGACGAGGCCGTTGGGGTTGAGGGCGCGGTAGGCCGGATCGTTGACAATGCCGAAGGCGCCGCCGGCATCCCGCCGCTCATAGGCGAGGCCCAGTTCCTCAAGGCACCAGAGCACCTTGCGCACGTTGCCGGAATTTGCCCGGCCCCAGATGGTCAGCATCGTCGACAGGTCCTTGCTCGCGGGGACGTGCGCCGACCATGCGCTGCGGTCTGCCGGCTGGCAAGCTCCGGCAGGCGGTACTGTCCGCATCCTGCGGCAGGCGGTCCGGGTGACGGGCGGGATCTGCGACGGCGACGGGCGGCGGGGCGGCGGCGGGCGTATGGCAGGCCGGTCTGGCTGCGGGCGGATCCCGCCGCCGGCAGAATGTGCACTCCGCAGAGGCGAACGACGGTCGCACCCCGGCAACGGACATTCGTGTTGCGGGACGGCCCGTCCTGCCATCCGCAGCCGTTTCAGTCGCTGTTTCAGTCGC
>NZ_DAISHT010000102.1:0-12239 GCF_036822375.1 Pseudoxanthobacter sp.
GCACGTTCTCCTACACCAACCACACCCTGCTGCCCGAGGCGCTGGAAAGCTGGCCGGTGCCGCTGATGGAGCGGCTGCTGCCGCGCCACGTGCAGCTGATCTACCTGATGAACGCCCTGCATCTGGACAACGCCCGCCGCATCAACGGCGACGGCGGCTTCCTCGCCTCGGTGTCGCTGATCGACGAGCAGCATGGCCGGCGCGTGCGCATGGGCAATCTCGCCTTCCTCGCCTCGCACCGCGTCAACGGCGTGTCGGCGCTGCACTCCGATCTGATGAAGCAGACGGTGTTCCGCGACTTCAACGCCCTGCAGCCCGGCAAGATCACCAACAAGACCAACGGCATCACCTTCCGCCGCTGGCTCTATCAGGCCAACCCCGGGCTGACGCGCCTCATCGTCGATGCCGTCGGGCCGGATGTGCTGGACGACACCCGCAAGCTGAAGAAGCTGGAAGCCTTTGCCGGCGACGCGGCGTTTCAGGAGAAGTTCGCGGCGGTCAAGCGCGCCAACAAGATCGCGCTCGGCAAGATCATCCGCGAGCAGCTCGGCGTGGCGGTGGACCCGGATGCGCTGTTCGACATCCAGATCAAGCGCATTCACGAATACAAGCGCCAGCTGCTCAACATTCTGGAGACGATCGCGCTCTATGACGCCATCCGCGCCCAGCCGATGCGCGACTGGACCCCGCGCGTGAAGGTGTTCGCCGGCAAGGCGGCGGCGAGCTACCATCAGGCCAAGCTGATCATCAAGCTGATCAACGACGTGGCCAAGATCGTCAACAGCGATCCGACGGTGCGCGGCAAGCTGAAGGTGGTGTTCCTGCCGAACTACAATGTCAGCCTGGCGGAATCGATCATTCCGGCGGCCGACCTGTCGGAACAGATTTCCACCGCCGGCATGGAAGCCTCCGGCACCGGCAACATGAAGCTGTCGCTCAACGGCGCCCTCACCATGGGCACGCTGGACGGCGCCAACGTGGAAATTCTGGAACATGTCGGCGCCGACAACATCTTCATCTTCGGTCTGACGGCTCAGGAAGTCGAAGCCCGGCGGCGTGAAGGTATCGAAGGCCGCGGAGCCATTGCCGCTTCGCCGCAGCTTTCCGAGGTGATCGACGCGGTGGCCTCCGGCGTGTTTTCGCCGGGCGAGAACGAGCGCTTCCACAGCCTGGTGAATGCGCTCCGCCATCACGACTATTTCCTCGTTACGGCGGACTTCGATTCCTACTATGCTACACAACGCAAGGCGGGTTCGCTGTGGCGCGACAAGTCTCAGTGGTGGCGGTCGAGCATTATCAACGTCGCCAACATGGGGTGGTTCTCGTCTGATCGTACCATTGGCGAATACGCCGGGGATATCTGGCATGTACCGGTAAAGCCGGTCGAATAAGGCACTTAAAAAATGCGTGCCGCGTCCGCGTTGAAATTGGCGGCCGGGACAGTCGCAGAGATTGTCTCGGCCCGGCACAGTGACCCGTTCGCTGTTCTCGGCCCCCACGAATGCGATGGAATCCAGGTGATTCGCGCCTTCGTTCCCGGGGCGGAGACAGTGGCGGTGGTCGCTGATGACAAGGAGGGGCGCGGCGCGGTTATTGCCGCGCTCGATATGAGCGATCCGGCGGGCCTGTTCGAAGGCCCGCTGCCGGCGGGAAAGCACATCGGCCGCTACCGCCTGCGGGCCGCCAACGAAGGCGGGGTGTGGGAGTTCTACGACCCCTATGCCTTCGGGCCCGTTCTCGGCCCGCTTGACGATCATCTCCTGATCGAGGGCAGCCACCACCAGCTCTACCAGCGCCTCGGCGCGCAGCTCTGCGTGCATGAGGGCATTGCCGGCGTGTCGTTTGCGGTGTGGGCACCCCACGCCGCGCGCGTCTCGGTGGTGGGCGATTTCAACCGCTGGGACGGGCGCTGCCATCAGATGCGCAAGCGCGTCGACAGCGGTCTGTGGGAAATCTTCGTGCCCGGCATCGGCGAGGGGGCGAACTACAAATACGAGATCTACAGCCGCGACGGCGTGCTGCTGCCGCTGAAGGCCGATCCGTTCGGTTTTGCCGGCGAGCTGCGCCCCTCCACGGCTTCGGTGGTGGCCCGCACCGACGATTTCAGCTGGAGCGATGCCGGTTATCTGGCCGCGCGCGAGGCCGAACACCATCATCGCGCGCCGGTTTCCACCTACGAGGTGCATCTGGGATCGTGGCGGCGGGGCGAGGGCAACCGTTTCCTCACCTATGACGAGCTGGCCGACCAGCTCATTCCCTATGCCACCGACATGGGCTTCACCCATCTGGAGCTGCTGCCGGTCTCCGAACATCCGCTGGACGATTCCTGGGGCTACCAGCCGATCGGGCTGTTCGCGCCGACCAGCCGGTTCGGCGACCCGGCGGGCTTCGCCCGCTTCGTCGACCGGGCCCATGCCGCCGGCCTCGGGGTGATTCTGGACTGGGTGCCGGCCCATTTCCCGACCGACATCCACGGGCTCGCCTATTTCGACGGCGCGCCGCTCTACGAGCATCCCGATCCGCGGCGCGGCTTCCACCCCGACTGGAACACCGCGATCTACGACTACGGCCGGCGCGAAGTCGCCAACATGCTGACGGCGAACGCGCTTTACTGGCTGGACCGGTTCCATATCGACGGGCTGCGCGTCGATGCCGTCGCCTCGATGCTCTACCTCAACTACTCGCGGCGCGAGGGCGAGTGGGCCCCCAACCCGGACGGCTCCAACGACAACAAGGATGCCAGCGCCTTCATCCGCACCTTCAACGAACTCGTCTACGGGCTCTATCCGGGCTCGTTCACGGTGGCGGAGGAATCGACCTCGTGGGCGGGCGTGTCGGCCCCCACCTCCGAAGGCGGGCTTGGCTTCGGCTTCAAGTGGAACATGGGGTGGATGCACGACACCCTGGACTACATGAAGCTCGACCCGGTCCATCGCCGCTGGCATCATGACAAGCTGACGTTCGGCATCATGTATGCCTATTCGGAGAACTTCGTGCTGGCGATCAGCCATGACGAGGTGGTGCACGGCAAGTCTTCGCTGCTGCACAAGATGCCGGGCGACGACTGGCAGAAATTTGCCAACCTCCGGGCCTATTACGGGCTGATGTGGGCCTATCCGGGCAAGAAGCTGCTGTTCATGGGACAGGAGTTCGGCCAGCGTGGCGAATGGAACTTCCAGCAGAGCCTCGACTGGCACCTGACGGTCTACGAGCCGCACCAGGGCCTGCAGAAGCTGGTGACCGACCTCAACCACCTCTACCGGACGCTGCCGGCGCTGCATGCGCGCGACTGCGAGCCGGAGGGCTTCCAGTGGATCGTGGTCGACGACCGCGACCAGTCGGTGGCCGCGTGGGTGCGCTATGACGGCACGGGCGGACCGCCGGTGGCGGCCGTGTTCAACTTCACCCCTGTGCCGCGCCACGGCTACCGAATCGGCCTTCCGGCGGCGGGCCTGTGGCGCGAGGTGCTGAACACCGATGCCGGCATCTATGGCGGCTCGGGCATCGGCAACCTCGGCGCGGTGCGGGCGGGATCGGAGCCGAGCCACGGCTTCCCCGCCAGTGCCGAGATCACGCTGCCGCCGCTGGCGGCGGTCTATTTCGCGTTCGCGCCGGACGAAAGCCCGGTGACGGACGGTCCCGCCGACCCGGTCTGAAAGGCCGGTTGATCCCCCGCAAGGCGCCATCGCGCGATCAGTGTTTTGTGGCGGATATAGGGCGCATCTCCGGCGTGCCTTGCGCCGCGCTGCGCACTCCATCCGGCCGGGGACGAAGGCCCCCGGCCGGCCCGATAACCGGCACCGGGCCGCTGCGAGAGTGCACCGGCCGGTCTGCCCGACCGGGCACCAGACCCGGGCCGTGGATGGATAATCTTGAGGAGGGCTCCCGCGATGCCACGTGAAGGGGGAATGAGCGGCCCGATCGCCCGCTCGGCGATGGCCTATGTGCTCGCCGGCGGACGCGGCAGTCGTCTGATGGAGCTGACCGATCGCCGTGCCAAGCCGGCGGTCTATTTCGGCGGCAAATCGCGCATCATCGACTTCGCGCTGTCGAACGCACTCAATTCCGGCGTCCGCCGCATTGGCGTGGCGACGCAGTACAAGGCCCATAGCCTGATCCGCCACCTCAGCCGTGGCTGGAACTTCCTGCGGCCGGAACGCAACGAGAGCTTCGATATTCTGCCGGCCAGCCAGCGTATTTCGGAAGAAAGCTGGTATCTCGGCACGGCGGATGCGGTCTATCAGAATATCGACATCATCGAGGCCCACGATGTTAAGTACATCGTGATTCTGGCCGGCGATCATGTCTATAAGATGGACTATGAGAAGATGCTGCAGCAGCACGTTGAGCAGAAGGCTCAGGTGACTGTGGGCTGCATCGAGGTGCCGCGCGAGGAAGCCCGCGGGTTCGGCGTGATGCACGTCGACGACAATGACCGCATTCTGTCGTTCGTGGAAAAGCCCGCCGATCCGCCGGCCATGCCGGGCAAGCCCGACCGGGCGCTGGCCTCGATGGGCATCTATGTGTTCGAGACCAAGTTCCTGATGGACGAGCTGCGGCGCGATGCGGCCGATGCCACTTCGTCCCATGATTTTGGCAAGGACATCATTCCCTACATCGTGCGCAACGGCGGCGCGGTGGCCCATCCCTTCGACCGTTCGTGCGTGCGCTCCGATTCCGAGATCAGACCTTACTGGCGCGATGTCGGCACGGTGGATGCCTACTGGGAAGCCAACATCGACCTGACCGACGTGGTGCCCGAGCTGGATCTGTTCGACCGCGACTGGCCGATCTGGACCTATGGCGAGATCACGCCGCCGGCGAAGTTCGTCCATGACGAGGACGGGCGGCGCGGTCAGGCCATCTCGTCGCTGGTCTCGGGCGGGTGCATCGTGTCGGGCTCGTCGATCCGCCGCACCATGCTGTCGACGGGCGTGCGCCTCAATTCCTATTCCCGCATCGAGAACGGCGTGATCCTGCCCTATGTCATGGTCGGCCGCGGCGCGCGGCTCACCAATGTCGTCGTCGATGCCGGCGTGCAGATCCCCGAGGGCCTCGTGGTCGGCGAGGATCCGGAGCTCGACGCCAAGCGGTTCCGCCGCTCGGCCAAGGGCATCTGCCTCATTACCCAACCGATGATCGACCGGCTGGTGCTCTGAGGCACCGAGCCGGCCGGCGCCCGCAGGTCCGGCGGCATTGCCGCCGGGCCGGACCGGGTGCATTTCCTGCCGCCATCCCTATCCGGGATCCCTTATCCGGGCCTGCTCTGTTGCGCCTTGCGCGGGCGGGCCGTCCTCTTTCAAGCCGGGGCCCAGTCCGCAGCCATGGTGACGCCTGAAGCCAAGCCGCCGCTTTCCGTTCTCTCGGTCGTCGCGGAGGTGTTTCCTCTCATCAAGACCGGCGGTCTCGCCGACGTGGCGGGTGCGCTGCCGGCAGCGCTGGCCCCGGAAGGGGTGCGCATCGTCACGCTGGTGCCGGGCTATCCGACAGTGATGGCCGCCCTTGAAATGCAGGAGGTGCTGCACACCTTCGCCGACCTGTTCGGCGGCCGGGCCACGCTGCTCGGTGCGCAGGCCGCCGGGCTCGACCTGCTGGTGATCGATGCCCCGCATCTCTACAACCGGCCGGGCAACCCTTATGTCGGCCCCGACGGGCAGGAGTGGGGCGACAACGCCCAGCGCTTTGCCGCCCTCGCCGCGGTCGGCGCCTTCGTCGGTTCGGGCCGGCTGCCGGCCTTCGAGCCCGACGTGGTGCACTGCCACGACTGGCAGGCCGGCCTGACGCCGGCTTACATCACCTATGGCACGGCCCGGCGCACGCCGAGCATCATGACCGTGCACAACCTCGCCTTCCAGGGGCAGTACCCGGCCTCGGTCTTCGCCTCGCTCGGCCTGCCGTCCTATGCGATGAGCGTCGACGGCGTGGAATATTACGGGCAGGTCGGCTTCCTCAAGGCCGGGCTGCGGCTGGCAGACCGCATCACCACGGTCTCGCCCACCTACGCCGCCGAAATCCGCACCCCGGAAAACGGCATGGGCCTCGACGGGCTGCTGCGCGGGCGCGCCGATCTGGTTTCCGGCATTCTGAACGGCATCGACGAGGCGCACTGGGATCCGACGCGCGACCCGCTGCTGGCCCAGCCTTTTTCGGTGGAAGCGCTCGGCCAGCGCGCGGCCAACAAGGCGGCGCTGCAGGGCCGCCTCAATCTGGAGCACGATCCGGGCGCGCTCGTTTTCGGCGTCATCAGCCGGCTGACCTGGCAGAAGGGTCTCGACATGCTGCTCGGCTGCGTCGACACCATCGTGCGCCTCGGCGCGCAGCTGGTGGTGCTGGGCGCGGGCGACGGCTGGATGGAACAGGGCTTCCGCGATGCGGAGCGCCGCCATCCCGGCCGCGTCGGCACGGTGATCGGCTATGACGAGGGGCTCGCGCACCAGATTCAGGCCGGCTGCGACGCGCTGCTGGTGCCTTCGCGGTTCGAGCCCTGCGGCCTGACCCAGCTTTCGGCCATGCGCTATGGCGCGCTGCCGGTCGTCACCCATGTCGGCGGGCTGGCCGACACGGTGATCGATGCCAATGAGGCGGCGCGGAACCGCGGCATCGGCACCGGCGTGGTGTTCTCGCCCGCCACCCGCGACATGCTGGACACCGCCATCATGCGCACCGCGGAGTTGTGGCGCGATCAGGAGTTGTGGCACCAGTTCCAGATCAACGCCATGATGACGGACGTTTCGTGGCGCGGCCCGGCGAAGCACTATGCTGCGCTCTATCGCAGCCTCGCCCGCGCGGAGTGGGCATGACGATGCGCGGGGCGGACGACGCCGGGCGGCTCGCAGCGGAGCCGCTGCGCATCATCGGCCCCGGCCGGCCCGAGCCGCTGGGCGTCAGCCTTGACGGCAACGGCATCAACGTGGCGGTGTTTTCCTCCACCGCCACGGCCGTCACCTTCTGCCTGTTCGACGAGAGCGGCACCGAGGAGCTGGAGCGTATTCCTCTCGCCACGCGCACCGGTTCGGTGTTCCACGCCTTCATCGGCGGCGTCGAGCCCGGACGGCGCTATGGCCTGCGCGCGGACGGCCCGTGGGCGCCGCTGGAAGGCCATCGCTTCAATCCCGCCAAACTGCTGATCGACCCCTATGCGACGCGGCTCGACCGGCCGTTCCGGCTCGATCCGCTGCTGTTCGACATTCCGGCCGGAACGGAGCCGCAGGCCGCGCCGGGTGCCGGCGATACGGCGTGTTTCGTGCCGAAGGCGATCATCGAGGTGCCGCCGCCGCCGGTGCCGCGGCGCCCGGCGCCGGATATCTCGCGGGCCGTGCTCTATGAGCTGCATGTGCGCGGGTTCACCCGCAACCACCCGGACATTCCGCCCGACATCGCCGGCACCTTCGCCGGGCTCGGCCACCCGGCCGCCATCGCGCACCTGAAATCGCTGGGCGTGACGGCGGTGGAGCTGATGCCGGCCACCGCCACCATCGACGAGCGGCACCTGCCGCCGCTCGGCCTCAGCAACTACTGGGGCTATAACCCGGTCAGCTTTCTGGCCCCCGACCCGCGCCTTGCGCCGGGCGGCTTTACCGAGATTCGTGCGGCCGTCGCCGCCCTGCATGCGGCGGGCATCGGCGTCATCCTCGATGTGGTCTTCAACCACACCGGCGAAAGCGACCACTGGGGCCCGACGCTGTCGCTGCGCGGGCTGGACAACACCGGCTATTACCGCCTCGTGCCCGGCTCGCCGCTGCATTATGTCAACGATACCGGCTGCGGCAACACCCTGCCGCTCGACCGCGCACAGGGCCTGAGGCTGACGCTCGATGCCCTGCGCATCTGGGTGGAGCGCACCGGCATCGACGGCTTCCGCTTCGATCTGGCCGTCACCCTCGCCCGGCGCGACAGCGGCTTCGATCCGCAGGCGCCGCTGCTGGCCGCCATCGAGCAGGACCCGGTGCTGCGCCATGTCACGATGATCGCCGAGCCGTGGGATCCCGGTCCGGGCGGGTATCATCTCGGCGCCTTCCCCACCCGCTGGGCGGAGTGGAACGACCGTTACCGCAACGCCGTGCGCCGCTTCTGGCGCGGCGATGCCGGGCTGATCGGCGAACTTGCCACGCGGTTTGCCGGTTCGGCCGATATTTTCGGCGGCCGCGCGCGGCCGGTCGCCGCCTCGATCAATTTCGTCACCGCCCACGACGGCTTCACGCTGGCCGATCTGGTCTCCTATGCCGACAAGCACAACGAGGCCAACGGCGAATTCAACCGCGACGGCACCGACGAGAACTTCTCGTGGAACTACGGCGTGGAAGGGCCGACGGGCGACCATGTCGTCCATGCCGGGCGGCTGGCCGACATGCGCGCCATTCTGGCGACGCTGCTGTTTTCGCGCGGCACGCCGATGCTGTCGATGGGCGATGAGTGCGCCCGCTCGCAGGCCGGCAACAACAATGCCTATGCGCAGGACAACCCGACCTCGTGGTTCGACTGGGCCGGCGCCGACATGGCGCTGGCCGCCTTCACGGCCCGGCTGGTGGCCGCCCGCCTCGCCCACCCGGCCCTGCGCGCCACGCGGCCGCTGACCGGCTCGCCGTGCGATTCCACCGGCATTCCCGATGTGGTGTGGCTGCACCCCGATGGCCGGCCGATGAGCGGGGCCGACTGGTCGGATGCCGCCAACCGCACGCTCATCGCCGCGCTTTATGCCCCGGCCTCGCCGCCGGCCGAAGCCAGCCGCGTGGTGGTGGCGCTGCACGCCGGCCGCCAGCGGCTGGAGGCCTGCCTGCCGCGGCCGCGACCGGGCTTTCGCTGGGCCGTCGTCATCGACACCGCAGAACCGCAGCTCGACGAACCGCGGCCGGCCGCGGCGCGCATCAGCCTTGCCCCGCGCAGCGTCGTGCTGGCGGCGGAGGAGCCGGAGCCCGGCCGCCGTCGCAGCCCGTGCGATCCGGCCGTGCTCGACCGGCTGGCCGGCGCTGCCGGACTTGCCCCTCACTGGTGGGATGTAACCGGCCACCAGCACCGCGTCGGCGACGACACCCGCCGCGCGCTTCTGGCCGCGATGCATCTGCCGGCCGGCAGCACCGGCGAGGCCCGCGACAGCCTTGAACAACTGGTCGCCGGGCGCGAGCTGAGCCCGCTGCCGCCGGTGATCGTGGCCCATGGCGGCGATCAGGCGATGGTGCGGCTCGGCGGGCGGCTGGCGGTTGCCGGTCATTCCTTTGCCCTTGCCATCGAGCGCGAGGACGGCAGCGGCGAAAGCATTGTCGTCACCGCCCATGACGGCGCGCGGCAGTGGCATGACCTGCCGGATGGCCGCCGCGTGCCGGTGCGCACGCTGCTGCTGCCGCCGCAGCCGCTGGGGCACCATGTGGTGCGCCTTGGCGAAGACCCTGCGGTCTGTTGCCCGCTCATCGTCGTGCCGGGCCGCTGCTTCCTGCCGCCGGCGCTGGAAACCGGCAAGCGCCGCTTCGGCATCGCGGCCCATCTCTACACGCTGCGGCGCGGCGCCGATCAGGGCATCGGCGATTTCACCGCCCTCGCCGCCCTGTCGCGCGAGGCTGCCGGCGAAGGTGCGGCCACCATCGGCCTCAACCCGCTGCATGCCCTGTTCCCCGGCGAGCGGGAGCGGGCGAGCCCTTACCACCCCTCCGACCGCCGCTTTCTCGATCCCATCTATATCGATGTCAGTGCGCTGCCCGAGCGCGATGATCCGCGCGTTTCGGCAGCCCTTGCCGCCGCAGACGGGGCTTTTGCCGCGGCGCGCGGCCTGAAGGCGGTGGATTATCCCGGCGTGTGGGCCGCCAAGCGGCGGGTGCTGGAGGCGGCCTTTGCCGCCTTCGAAGCGCGTGCCGGTGCGGCCCCGCACGATCCGCGCGTGCTGGCCTTCGAGCAGTTCCGTGCCGCCCGCGGCGCCGCGCTGCAGCGCTTTGCCACCTTCGAGGCGCTGGCCGAGGCACAGGGAACGCCGTGGTGGCAGACCTGGCCGGCCGATCTTTCCGCGCCCGGCGCCACCGGCGTTGCCCGGTTTGCGGCCCTGAATGCGCGCCGCATCCGCTTTTCGGTCTACATGCAATGGGTGGCCGACCTGCAGCTCGGCCGCGCCGCGGCAGAGGCGAAGGCGGCCGGCCTTTCGATCGGCTTCTACCGCGACCTCGCCGTCGGCACCGCGCCCGACGGTGCGGAGGCGTGGTCGGAGCAGGGCCTGCTGATGAACGGCGTTTCCATCGGCGCCCCGCCCGATCCGTTCTCCACCGAAGGGCAGGTGTGGAGCCTGCCGCCGCCGAACCCGCTGCAGTGGGCGCGCGAGGGCTATCGCAGTTTCACCGATCTCGTCTCCGCCAACATGCGCCATGCCGGCGCGCTGCGCATCGATCACGTCATGGGGCTGACGCGGCTGTTTCTGGTGCCGGACGGCGCCAGCGCGCGTGAGGGGACCTATCTCGCCTATCCGTTCCGCGACCTGCTCGGGCTCGTCTCGCTGGAGAGCCGCAAGGCCGGCTGCCTTGTCGTGGGCGAGGATCTGGGCACCGTGCCGGAGGGCATCGGCGAGGCGCTGCAGAACGCCGGCGTGCTGTCCTACCGGGTGCTGTGGTTCGAGCGGGAGGGGACGGATTTCCGCCCGCCCGCACACTACCCGACCCGCGCCGCGGCCTGCATCTCCACCCACGACCTGCCGACGCTGGCCGGCTGGTGGGCCGGCACCGACATTGCCGAGCGGCTGGCCCTCGGCATGACCGACGAAGCCGGTGCGGCCGCGGCAAGGACGGAGCGCGAAGCGGCGCGCGCCGCCCTGCTGAAGCGCCTCGATGCCGAAGGGCTGATCGAGGATGCGCGCTGGCCGGAACTCGCCGCCAGCGAAGACCTGCCGGTTGCGCTGGCCGCCGCCCTGCACCGCTTCATCGCCCGCACGCCCTCGCTGCTGGCGCTGGTGCAGGCCGACGACCTTTGCGGCGAGACCGATGCCGTGAACCTGCCGGGCACGGTGGATCAGCGGCCGAACTGGCGGCGCAAGCTCTCCCAGCCGGTGGAGCACCTCTTCACCACCCCGCTCGCCCGCGCCATTCTGGAGGCGATGGACGAGCGCAACCCGGCCGCGCCGCCCCCGGCGCCGGAAGGCTGATTTTCTCCTGACCGGGCCGGCCTGGCCGGGTCAGGAGAAATCCGTTCCGGGTGCGGGCCTGCCGGCGGGTCTTTCTGCCCGAACGGCCGGATTGCGGCGGCGGCCGTTGCTCGCCGCACCGCAGCCCGCGGGACTAGACTCCGTTTCATCCCGGCGGCCCGGCCGCCTGCTGAAACGGAGAAGAGTCCATGTCGCTGCGTCTTGGAGATGTCGTGCCGGATTTCACGGCCGAAACGACCATCGGTCCGGTTTCGTTCCATGAATGGCTTGGCAATTCGTGGGGCATCCTGTTTTCGCACCCGCGGGACTTCACGCCCGTCTGCACCACCGAACTCGGATCGGTGGCGCGGCTGAAGCCGGCGTTCGACAGCCGCAACGTGAAGGTCATCGGCCTGTCGGTGGATGGCCTCGGCAACCACGAGCGCTGGGCGCAGGACATTCTGGAGACCACCGGCGCAGCGCTGAACTTCCCGCTCATCGCCGACAGCGACCACAAGGTGGCCACGCTCTATGACATGATCCACCCGAACGCGAACGAGACGGCGACGGTGCGCTCGGTGTTCGTCATCGGACCGGACAAGAAGCTCAGGCTGTCCCTCACCTACCCGGCCTCCACCGGCCGCAATTTCGAGGAAATCCTGCGCGTGGTGGATTCGCTGCAGCTGACCGCGCACCACTCGGTCGCCACCCCGGCCGACTGGAAGCCCGGCGAAGACGTGATCATCGTGCCCTCGCTGTCCGACGAGGCGGCGAAGGAGAAGTTTCCGCAGGGCTGGAAGGCGCTGAAGCCCTATCTTCGTTTCGTGGCCCAGCCCGGCAAATGACGCGGACCGGCAGGGCGGCGGGCTGACTGCGGCCGCAGGGCCCGCCGCCCTGCCGGATGCCGGAAAAAAGCCCCGGCCGGGAGACCCGCCGGGGCTTTCGCCGTTCTCAGGCCGCCGTGGCAGCCGGGATCAGACATCCACCTTGAGGGCGGCAATGAACGCTTCCTGCGGAATGTCCACCTTGCCGAACTGGCGCATCTTGCGCTTGCCCTCTTTCTGCTTGTCGAGCAGCTTGCGCTTGCGGGTGATGTCGCCGCCATAGCACTTGGCGGTCACGTCCTTGCGCAGCGCGCGGATGGTTT
>NZ_DAISHT010000103.1:0-10472 GCF_036822375.1 Pseudoxanthobacter sp.
ACACCCACCGCCCGCTCGGCCCCGTGGCCTGCATCAGCCCGTGGAACTTCCCGCTGGCGATCTTCAGCGGCCAGATCGCCGCCGCGCTGGCCGCCGGCAATCCGGTGCTGGCAAAGCCTGCGGAAGAAACCCCGCTCATCGCGGCCGCCGGCGTGCGCATCCTGCACGAGGCCGGCGTGCCGGCCGGGGCGCTGCAGCTGCTGCCCGGCGCCGGCGATGTCGGCGCCCGGCTGGTGGCCGATGCCCGCACCGCCGCGGTCATGTTCACCGGTTCCACCGAGGTCGCCCGCCTCATCCAGAAGACGCTGGCCGGCCGCCTCAGCCCGGATGCCCGCACCATTCCGCTGATCGCGGAAACCGGCGGGCAGAACGCCATGATCGTCGATTCCTCCGCGCTGGCCGAACAGGTGGTGGCGGATGTGCTGACCTCCGCCTTCGATTCCGCCGGCCAGCGCTGCTCGGCGCTGCGCATCCTGTGCGTTCAGGAGGACGTGGCGGAGCGCATGCTCGCCATGCTGCGCGGCGCGATGGCGGAACTTTCGGTCGGCAATCCCGACCGGCTTTCCACCGACATCGGCCCGGTCATCACGGCAGAGGCGCAGGCCATCATCACGGCCCACATCGAAGCGCTGCGCTCGGCCGGCCGCGCCGTGGAGCAGGTGGCGCTGGCTCCCACCGCCGGCCACGGCACCTTCGTCGCCCCCACCCTCATCGAGATCGGCGCCATCTCGGAGCTGAAGCGCGAGGTGTTCGGCCCGGTGCTGCATGTCATCCGCTTCCGCCGCGAAGACATGGAAAGCCTGATCGACGAGATCAACGCCACCGGCTACGGCCTCACTTTCGGCGTCCACAGCCGCATCGACGAGACCATTGCCCGCGTGGTGAGGCGCATCGATGCCGGCAACGTCTACGTCAACCGCAATGTGGTCGGCGCTGTCGTGGGCGTGCAGCCGTTCGGCGGACGGGGCCTTTCCGGCACCGGCCCCAAGGCCGGCGGTCCGCTCTATCTGTCGCGGCTGACCAGCCTCCACGCCCCCTGCCAGCCGTTCTCCGGCGAGGCGGCGCCTGCGGCCGCGGCGGTGGCCCTGCAGGAGCAGCTGACGAGCGAGGGGGCGGCCGCGCTGGCCGAGCGCATCGGCCGCTATATCGCCCGCTCGCTTGCCGGCCGCGCCATGGAGCTGCCGGGCCCGGTGGGCGAGCGCAACGTCTACCGCGCCGAACCGCGCGGCCGCGTTCTGGCGGTGGCCGGCAGCGAGGCCGGGGCGCTGGCCCAGATCGGCGCGGCCCTCGCCACCGGCAACGATGCGATCGTGGTGCCGCCGGCCGACGGCAGCGACATCGCCGCCCGCATCGCCCGGCTGCCGGAGGCGGTGCGCGCCCATGTGAAGGTCGCCGGCGACTGGAGCGGCGAGCGCTTTGCCGCCGTGCTGTTCGAGGGCGACGGCGATGCCCTGCAGGCGCTGGCCGCGCAGGTTGCCGACCGGCCGGGCCCCATCGTGCCGGTGCACGGCATCGCCCGCGATGCGCTGGAACTCGCCAGCGACGACTATCCGCTGGAAATGCTGGTGGAGGAACGCTCCATCAGCACCAACACCGCGGCCGCCGGCGGCAACGCCAGCCTGATGACCATCGGCTGACGACGCAGCCGCGCCACGCCAGACGATGACCGGCCCGCGGGAGCCCCCTCCCGCGGGCCGCTTTTTCCGGTGTGCGCTGCTGCCGGGCAGCCTCAGCGCAGGCCTTTGCTCAGCGCATCCCCGTGCGCAGCGTTTCCGACAGCTTCTCCGGCACCCGCACGCCGTAGCGGCGGAAGCGAAGGTGCTCCGTGCCGCCCGGCCCCTTTTCCAGCCGCGGCCGGAAGGCGACGTATTCGACCACCGCCGGGCGCCCGGACCCGGTCCACGTCGTTGTGCTGTCGCCGGAGAGCTTCACCTCCACCTTGAGATTGCCGACATCGACGACATCGGCGGTCGCGCCCGCGGTGCTGACGCCGTTGAGCGCGAAGACGGCCGAACGCGCGGCATAGGTGCGGAACACCAGCAGGTAGATCAGGTCCGGATTGCGGAGCACCGTGTCGATTTCCCAGCCGGACCCGTCGCCCGCCGCCATCTTTGCCGCCTGTGCGCGCAGAGCGGTCGTGATGTCGGCATCGAGAGCGCTGTAGCTCATGTCGAAATAGTCGTCGAGCCGCAGTTCCGCCGTGCGCCCGACCTTAGCCTCCACGGCAGCCTCCACGGCCGATTTGGAGACATTGGCGGCGGCGACGGACCCGTTCAGTGTCACGCCGAGGTCGGAGACCTGCCGGGCCGCGTAGCTGGCCGGTTCGCCCCGCGCTGTCTGCGACACCGGTACCGTGCCGATTTCCGTAATCGTCTTCGCCTTCGTATCGATCAGATAGAGCCGGCCCAGCTCCGCCATACCGCTGTTGAGATAGCCGAACGACAGCCGGCTGTAGGCCGGATCGACAACGGCCGTCGTCTGCGCGCACCCGGCCACGAGGACGCACATCACCAGCCCGCTCAAACCGCCGGCCAGATGCCGGCCCGTCATAGTCCACCCCGGAATCATTATAGCCCCTCCCCGTTGCAGCACCTCTTATGCGTGCATATTTCATATTCACAATTTTTGATTAATCCGGCAACAGGATATCGGCCCTCTTGGCCTGCCCTCCCGTTGCCAGACCTCTTTTGCCCTGCCCCCGCAGCCCGGCGCCGCGCTGCGGCCTGCGGTAGCAAGAGGCGGAGGAGTGCATTAGGGTCCGCTGAGAGCGGCCCGGCGGGCAGAATCGACCTGCCGCGCCGCACGGCGGCCCGGGAAAGACCAACATGGCGCGTGCCTTTCTGCTCATCCTCGATTCCGTCGGCATCGGCGCAGCGGCCGATGCCGCGGCCTATGGCGATGCCGGGTCAGACACCGTCGGCCACATCGCCGCCGCCTGTGCGGCCGGCAGGGCCGACCGGGCGGGCCTGCGCGCCGGCCCGCTGAAGCTGCCCAACCTCGCCGCCCTCGGCCTCGGCCGCGCCGCAAAGGCCTCGTCGGGGCATCGGCCGGCGGGCCTTGAGAGCGCGGCGCCGGCGACCGGCCTGTGGGGCTATGGCGTCGAGGTTTCGAAGGGCAAGGACACGCCCTCCGGCCACTGGGAAATCGCCGGCGTGCCGGTGCCGTTCGACTGGGGCTATTTTCCCCACACCGTGCCCGCCTTCCCCGCCGGTCTGGTGTCGGCCATCGTGCAGGAGGCGGGCCTTGCCGGCATCCTCGGCAACTGCCACGCCTCCGGCACCGACATCATCGCCCGGCTCGGCGAGGCGCACATCCACACCGGCCGGCCGATTTTCTACACCTCCGCCGACTCGGTGCTGCAGATCGCCGCCCACGAGACCCATTTCGGCCTCGACCGGCTTTATGCCCTGTGCGAAATCGCGCGCCGCCACGTCGATGCGCTGAATATCGGCCGCGTCATCGCCCGCCCCTTCACCGGCGAGACCGCCGAAACCTTCGTGCGCACGGCCAACCGGCGCGACTATGCGGTGCCGCCGCCGGAGCCGACCGTGCTCGACCGGGCGAAGGCGGCCGGCCGGCAGGTGATCGGCATCGGCAAGATCGGCGATATCTATGCCCATTGCGGCGTGACGAAAGTGGTGAAGGCGGCCGGCAACGCGGCGCTGTTCACGGCCACGCTGGCCGCCATGGACACCGCCGGCGACGGCGATCTGGTGGTGACCAATTTCGTCGATTTCGACATGGTGTTCGGCCATCGCCGGGATGTCGCCGGCTATGCCGCGGCGCTGGAGGCCTTCGATGCCCGGTTGCCGGAATTCATCGCCCGCCTGCGGCCCGGCGACGTGGCCATCATCACCGCCGACCATGGCTGCGACCCGACCTTCCGCGGCACCGACCACACCCGCGAGCATGTGCCCATCCTCGCCTTCGGCCCCGGCCTTGCCGGCGGCAGCATCGGCCGGCGGGAGAGCTTCGCCGATATCGGCGCCAGCATCGGCACCCGCCTCGGCCTCGGGCCCGGGGCCCACGGCACGCCGTTTCTCTGAGAGGAAGCCCCGATGGCCCGCACCTTCCCCTTCCCGGCCGGTGGCCTCGTCAGCGACAAGATGCTGGCCGCCTATGAGGCCGACGGTTTCCTCGTGCTCACCGGCTTCGCCCCGGCCGGGACCTGCGCGGCGCTGCGCCGGCGCGAATATGAGCTGATCGAGGCGTTCGATCCGCAGAGCGTGCGCACGGTCTTCTCCACCGAAGATCAGGCGCACGCCCGCGACGCCTATTTCCGCGATTCCGGCGACCGGATCCGCTTCTTCTTCGAGGCCGGCGCCTTCGATGCCGAAGGACGGCTGACGCGCGACAAGCATGGCGCCATCAACAAGATCGGCCATGCGCTGCACGATCTCGACCCGGTGTTCGCGCCGTTCTCCCATGACGTGCGTCTGAAGCGGCTGGCGGAGGGGCTGGGGCTGGAGCAGCCGGAAATCGTGCAGTCGATGCTGATCGTGAAGCCGCCGTTCATCGGCGGCGAAGTGGGCATGCATCAGGACGCGACCTACCTCCACACCGATCCGGTGACGGTGACCGGCTTCTGGATTGCGCTGGAAGATGCCACGGCGGAGAACGGCTGCCTGTTCGCCCCGCCCGGCGGCCACCTGACGACGCTGCGCGAGCGCTTCCATTATGACGGCGGCGCGCTCGTGAAGACCACGCTCGACCCGCGCCCCTTCGAGGATGCGACGGGCGAACCGCTGGAGGCCCCGGAAGGCACCCTGGTGGTGCTTCACGGCCTGTTGCCCCACCGCTCCGGCCCCAATACCTCGGCCCGCCGCCGGCTGGCCTATGCACTGCACGCCGTGGACGGCACGGCGCGCTGGTCGCCGGATAACTGGCTGAAGCGGCCGGCCGCCGGCGGGTCCGCCGCGTGAACGGGCCGGGCGACCGGCAGCCCGCACCGGCCCGGCCCGCGCGGCGCGCGCTGCAGCGCACCGGCCGGCTGCTGGCCACCCTGCTGCCGCTGCTGCTCGGGCCGTTCGCGGCGCTGGCGCTGTGGTTTCAGCTCGGCCCCGGCGCCCTGCGGCTCGGGCTCGTCGCCGGCTGGGTGCTGGTCAGCCTCGCCGCCCTGTTCGGCCTCGTCACCGGGCGGCTTGCGGCGCTGCTGCCTTTCGCCCTCGCCGCGCCGGCCTTCGTCGTCTGGTGGGCAACCCTTGCCCCCACCAATACCGCCGACTGGCAGCCCGATGTCGCCCGCATGGCAACCGCCACGGTGGAAGGCGACCGCATCACCTTTCACGATGTGCGCGCCTTCGACTGGATCACCCGCGACACGGCCCGCGAGGCGTGGACCACCCGCACCGTGTCGCTTGCGGCCGTCAGCGGGGTAGATCTGTTCTTCTCCTACTGGAGCGGGCCGGCCATTGCCCATGTCGTGGTGAGCTTCACCTTCGACGATGCCCCGCCGCTGGCCTTTTCCATCGAAACGCGCAAGCGCGTTGGGCAGGCCTATTCGCCGCTCGCCGGCTTTTTCAAGAGCTACGGGCTCGTCATCATCGCCGCCGACGAGCGCGACCTGATCCGCCTGCGCACCAATGTCCGCGGCGAGGATGTGCGGCTCTACCGGCTGAGCGTGGGCCGCGAAAACGCCCGCCGGCTGCTGCTGGCCTATGCCGCAGCGCTGAACCGGCTGGCGGCACGGCCGGCGTTCTACGATACCCTGCGCGATAACTGCACGACGCTCGCCTTCCGCTTTGCCGGCGCCATCTGGCCGGATCTGCGGCCGGACTGGCGCGTGCTGCTGCCGGGCTACGGGCCGGACTATGCCTACGAGATCGGCGCGGTGGATACCTCGCTGCCGCTGCCGGATCTGAAGGCGAAGGCCGAAATCGGCCCGGCCGCGCGGGCGACGGGCGACAGCGCGGATTTTTCCGCCGCCATCCGCGCCGGGGTGCCGCGCCCGCCGGCGGAATGACCTATTCCGCCGCCGCAGTGAGCGGCACCGAGATGTTGTCGAGCGAGCAGATGACGTGCTCGCTCAGCGCATCGATCAGCGGCGAGGTCTGGTGCCAGGAGCGGATCAGCGAGATTTCCACCGGCTGAAGCCGCGGATAGCCATCGGCCTCCGACAGCACACGCATGCCCGGCCGGAGCGCCGATTCCGGCAGGGCGGAAACCGCCAGCCCCGCCAGCACCGCCGCGCCGACGACGCTGGCGTTCCAGCTCGTGTAGAGCACGCGGTGGGCGCGGCCGATCCGGCTCAGCGTCTCGATGGCGGTCAGCCGCCAGCAGCACGTCGCCTGCCCCAGCGCCAGCGGCACCACGTCCAGCTCGTGCACCGAGTGGCGCGCGGAGGTGACCCACAGCAGTGGCTCGCGCCGCACCACCTGCTCGCTGCCCTTGGCCAGCGCCGCCACGTGGGTGATGATGGCGGCATCGAGTTCGTTGGCCCGCAGCGCCTCCACCAGTATCGAACTCGGCTCGCAGCGCACCGTCACCTCGACCCGCGGGTTGGAGCGGGCGAAACGGGCCAGAATCTCCGGCAGGAAACGGTCGGCATAGTCGTCCGGCGTGCCGAAGCGCACCCGGCCCGTCAGTTCGTCCTCGTCGAAGGCGGCCAGCGTTTCGTCGTTGAGGCGCACCATGCGGCGGGCGTAGCCGAGCAGCCGTTCGCCCTCGTCGGTCAGGCGCGACTGACGGCCGTCGCGCACGAAGATCGGCCGGCCGATGCGCTCCTCAAGCCGGCGCATCTGCATGGAAACCGCCGACTGCGTCTTGAACACCGTCTCGGCGGCGCGGGTGAAGCTGCCGGTCTCCGCAATGGCGACGAAGGTGCGCAGCTGGTCCAGATCGAGCACGGCCGCCATGGGTTTTCCCCCTCCGCCGGCGCTCATCGCGCGCCGGCGCGCTCTGCATCAAACTTACTGATGGATAACATTACGAACATTCGTTGGATTTATCAATTGCTGCAGCGCATGGTGCCGTCATCGCCGCTGCAGACGGGCTTGCCGGTCCGTCCTGCCACAAGCCGGCGTGCTTTCCTTTCAACCCCTGACCCAAGACCCAGATGACCCTGTTGTTACGGGACGTGTGATCCCTTTTGCCCGGAGATGAAGACCATGTTTGCCCCTTCCCGTTCGTTCGCTCTCTCGCGGTCCGCGGCGCTGGCCGTGCGCGGTTTCAAGGCGGCGGCCTCGGCTGTGGCGGCATTCTGGGTGGCGATGCGAAACCGCCGTCAGGCCCATGCGCTTCTCTCCATGGACGATCAGATGCTGCGCGACATCGGCATCACGCGCGGCGACGTGCATTCGGTGCTGAGCGGACCGGTGCACCGCGATCCGACGCGGCGGCTGACGGTGCTGGCGGTGGAACGGCGGGCCGCCGCGCGCGCCACGGCCCGCCAGCGCCTTGCGGCGCCGGACCTGCTGGAGACCTTCCTTGAAGGGCGCACCAGCACGCGGCGCGGCCGCTCGGACTGCGACAACGCCGTCTGACCCGCAAACGGGCTCTCAGGAGGCCCCTTTCATCGCGGCCCTGTCCAGCACCCGCCGGGCGGGGCCGCTTCGTTTGCGGCCCGCAGGGCGGCACGCTCAACGGTCGCTGAAGTGCACGTCGGCATGGTGGCGGCGGATGGAGCGCACCACCCACCAGATCGCCAGCACCACCGCCGGCACCGAGAGTGCCGTGGTCAGTTCGGGCGCCACCGGCAGCCCCTCGGCATGCAGGCCCTCGGCGACCTTGGCGATGAGCGAGACCACATAGTAGCTGATCGCCGCCACCGACAGCCCTTCCACGGTCTGCTGCAGGCGCAGTTGCAGCCGGCCGCGCAGGTTCATGGAATGCAGCAGGTCGCGGTTCTGCCGCTCCAGTTCCACATCCACGCGGGTGCGCAGCAGGTTGGCCGCGCGCGCGAGCTTGGTGGAAAGATCGATCTGGCGGGCCTCGATGGCAATGCAGGTGCGCATGGCCGGTGCGAACCGGCGCTGCAGAAAGCCGCGCCAGCCGCCATAGCCCGAAACGTGCTGCTCGCGGATCGCCTCCAGCCGCTCCGCCACAATCTCGCGATAGGCGCGCGTGGCGGCAAAGCGATAGGCGCTCGCCGCGGCACCGGCTTCCAGATCGGCGGCGAGGTCGGTCAGGTCGTCGAGCAGGCGCTGATTGTCGGTCAGGCCGCGGGTCGATTTCATCGCCTCCAGCGCCGTCACCAGCCCGGCTTCGATGCGGCGCACCGAGGGCGTCACGCGCTGGGCTTCCGGCAGCCCGAGCAGAGCGAGCGTGCGATAGGTCTCGATCTCGATGAGGCGCTGGACCAGATAGCCGGTGCGGGAGGCCGACAGGCTGCCGACGAACACCCGGATGCGCGTGAAGCCATCGGCATCCTGCCGGAAATCGGTGGCCGCCACCGTCTCGCCGTCGGCCACGCGCGACACGCACAGGCTGATGGGGTCGAAGCCTTCCAGACCGTCTTCAAGCGCCGCGGGCATCGGCAGCAGGTCGAGCCGCACGGCGGCAATCAGCGGGCCGGGCTGGCGGAAGGCGTGCCCGAAGGGATGCGGCGGCAACGGCCCGCCGCTGCCCGGGGCATCGAAGGTGTAGGTGCTGAACTCGGTGTGGCTCTCCCAGCGCAGAAACCCGCCGCTGGTGGCAAGCCGGCACTGGCGCATGGCCGCGCCCGGCCCGGCCTCGCCGAGGCTGAGGGCGAGGGCGTCCACCGCCGCGCGGTCGGCCGCGGCCTCCTCCGGGCCGGTCAGGAAGGCCAGATGCAGCACCGTGCGCGGGGCTTCCACCGGATGGGCCGGGCGGGCGTGCATCTCGCCCAGCACCGCCGGGCGCAGCGCATGGGGCGTGAAGCCGAACGCCGTCCGGGCCGCCGGCCCCTGTCCCGAACCGTGGCCCGGCCCCGAACCTTGCCCGTGTCCCTCTCCCGACCCCTGCCCCGCCGGCGCCGCCGCGTCGTCTGCCATGATCACCCTCCCGGTCACCGCCTGCCCTGTCATGAAGAAAGCACGCGTCCGTGACAAGTCCGCGGGGTGGCAGCGCTGCCAGAGGTCGCAGCAGACGGCGGTGCCTTTCCGCTTGCCGTCGCCGGTGCGAGGCGGCAATGGTGCCCGGCCGGTGCTACAATCACGGGGAAAAGCCGGCAGGCGGGCTTTTCCGACGTCGCTGCGTTTTATACCGATAATAACCGGGCGCAGGATCGCGCCTTTCCTTGCCCCTTTTTTATGTTCTGGGAGAGACCATGACGGCTTCTGGCGATGTCCTGCCCTTTCCGGTTCTTCTGGCCGACATCGGCGGCACCAACGCCCGCTTTGCCATGGTGACGGGGCCGGATACGCCCCTTCAGGTCTTCCCCATCGTGGCCACCAACGCCTATCCCAGCCCGGATGCCGCGGCCCTTGCCGTGCTGGCGGCGGCCGGCGCGCCCCATCCGCGCGCCGCGGTGCTGGCCTTTGCCGGCCCCATCGAAGGCGCCCGGCCGCGCCTGACCAATGCGAACTGGGCCTTCGATGTGCACGAACTCATCGCCGCGCTGGCGCTGGACGAACTGGTTCTGGTCAACGATTTCGAGGCGCTGTCGCTCGCCCTGCCGGTGCTGTCGGGCGATGCGCTGATGCCGATCGGCGGCGGCCGGGTGGTGGAAAATGCCCCGCGCGTGGTCGTCGGGCCCGGCACGGGCATGGGCGTCGGCGGGCTCATCCACTCCGCCGGACGCTGGGTGCCGCTGCCGAGCGAGGCCGGGCACTGCGATCTCGGCCCGGTGACGGATGCCGACTTTGCGCTGTGGCCGGCGCTGGAGCGGGCCCACGGCCGCATCACGCCCGAAACGGTCCTGAGCGGCCCCGGCCTGCTGCGCCTCTACAAGGCGGTGGCGAAGGTGGCCGGCCGGGCAGCGGCCTGCGCCACCCCGGCCGAAGTCACCGCCGCCGCCGAGGCCGGCGACGATCTGGCCGCCGCCACGCTCGATCACTTCTCCGCCCATCTCGCCCGCTTCGCCGGCAATCTGGCGCTGACCTATCTGGCCCGCGGCGGCGTCTATCTGGCCGGCGGCATCGCCCCGCGCATCGAAAGCCACCTGACCGACGGCCGCTTCCGCGCGATGTTCGAGGACAAGGCCCCCCACACCGCGCTGGTCCGGGAGATCCCGACCTTCCTCATCCGCCATCCGCTGCCGGCGCTGGAGGGACTGGCCGCCTTCGCCCGCACGCCGCACCGCTTCTTCGTGCCCGCCAGCCACCGCTTCCGACGCGGCTGAACGCGCGAGACGACGCACTGCGCCGAACGCACCGCCCCGCTGGCGGGCCGGCGGCCGGCCGGCGCCGTGCGGGCGCGGGCTTATTTATCGGCCTGCCGCATTCACAGTCGCCGCCGCAGTAAGCCGGCGCCGCCCGGACGCGGGCTTTATCCCCTGTCGCGCGGGCGCGGGCTTTAACCCTTGTCGCGCGGGCGCGACATGCGCACCGGCGGGGCGCTGACCGGGTCTTCCG
>NZ_DAISHT010000103.1:10572-12197 GCF_036822375.1 Pseudoxanthobacter sp.
CCCTTGTCGCGCGGGCGCGACATGCGCACCGGCGGGGCGCTGACCGGGTCTTCCGGCCAGTTGTGGCGGGGATAGCGGCCGCGCAGGTCCGCCCGCACATCCGCCCACGAGCCGCGCCAGAACCGCGGCAGGTCGGCGGTGAGCTGGATCGGCCGGCTGGCCGGCGACAGCAGTTCCATCAGCAGCGGCACACCGGCAACCTGCGGGTGCCTGTCGAGGCCGAACAGATCCTGCACCCGCACGGCAACGGTCGGCTGCGGCCGGTCGTAGTCGATCGGCACTTCGCGCCCGGCCGGCGTCAGAAAGGCGGGCGGCGCAAGACGGTCGAGTTCGGCCGTTCCGCCGCGCGGCATCAGCCCTTCCAGCGCGCGGCCCAGATCGGCGGGGGTGATGGCATCGAGCTTCAGGGCACCGGGCACATAGGGCAGCAGCCAGTCGGCGGCACCCGCCGCGAGAGCCTCGTCGCCGACATCCGGCCACGGCGCCCCGCGCGCGGCGTGCACGAAGGCGAGGCGGCCGCGCAGGCGGGCAAGCCCCGCCGTCCACGGCAGCACGCCGATGCCGAGCGCCTGAAGGCCGGCGGCCAGCGCCGCCGCCCCGGCCTCTGCCGGCACAGGCACGCTTTCTTCCGAAAGGACGAGCTTCTGCAGCCGGCGCACCTTGCGGGCGCGCACCGCGCGGGCGGCGCGGTCGAACGTCACCTCAAGCCCGCCGGAGATGCTGTCGGCAAACAGGGCCTCCAGATCCGCCCGCTCCAGCGGCGCAGCCAGCAGAATGCGCGGATTCTCGGCCGCCCCCTGCAACTCCGCCACCGCAAGATAGGGCGCACGGGCCAGCGCATCGGTCTCGTCCAGCCGGCCGCCGCGGCCGTTGGCAAGGCGGAAGCTGCCCGGCGCGCCGCGCGCCTGCGCCACGCGGTCGGGATAGGCGAGCGCCAGCAGGGCGCCGGCGTCCTCGCTGTCGCCGCCGCCCGGCGCGCCGCCGGCGGTCTGTGCAAAGCGGCGGGCCAGCGCGCGTGCCTGCTCCGCCCGGCGGCCGCGGTCGGCGCGAAACCGGCGCAGGCGTTCCCGCAGGTCGGTATCCGTGCCGCCAAGGCCGCGGTCGGACAGGATCGCCGCAATTTCCGCGGCCAGCCCCGCCTCGCCGCGCGCGCCGGCGCGCAGCACCATGTGACCGAGGCGCGGATGCAGCGGCAGGGTGCGCAGCCGGGCGCCCTCCGGCGTCAGCCGGCCGGCGGCATCGATCGCGCCGAGGCGGCGCACCAGATCGGCCGCCTCGGCAAAAGCCGGCGCCGGCGGCGGATCGGCAAAGCGCAGCGCCGCCGGATCGCTGACGCCCCACGCCGCCAGATCCAGCACCAGGCCGGCGAGATCGCTGTCGAGAATCTCCGGCCGGTCATGAGCCGGCAGCGCCGCCGTCTGCGCCTCCTCCCAGAGGCGGATGCAGAGGCCCGGCTGCGTGCGCCCGGCGCGGCCGCGGCGCTGGTCGGCAGCGGCGCGCGAGGCGCGCACCGTCTCAAGCCGGGTCAGGCCGGTGGCCGGCTCATAGACCGGCCGCCGCGTCAGCCCGCTGTCGATGACGATGCGCACGCCCTCGATGGTCAGCGAGGTCTCGGCAATGGCGGT